>CAISYL010000082.1 GCA_903889655.1 uncultured Alphaproteobacteria bacterium
CGTTGATGAGGAGCGCGAGAAAAACCGTAACCGGCCAGTCCCAGCGATTGCGGGGCTCAGGCGGCGGCGGAGCCAAAGGGTCCGCCGCCTGGGGACGGATCCTCGCGGCCACGGCCAGGGCCGGTCCTTCCTCGTCGGACAGTATCAAGGTCACGTCGTCTCCCGCCCAGCCGGCACCGCGCCCATGGCGACAGGAATGGGCGCGCCGCTTCACCCGCGGACGTTACTCGGGCGGAGATGATACGGCCAGCCCCGCCGCACCCGTCTGAGCAAACGACAAATCGCGACCGTTAGCCGCTGCCCGCCAGCTATTGCCCTGTCAGGGTGTGACGGGAATGGTCGCGGTGATCGGCGCGGGGGATTCGTAATCCGGCGGCAGCGGCCGGAAGGGCGCGCTCGCGCGGATCGCCGCTTCGGCCGCAAAGTCGAGCGCCCTGACACCTGAAGATCGGAACAAGGTAAGCGAGGCCAGCCGACCGTCCGTGTCGACCATCATGCCGAACACCGCGACTCCCGAGACGCCGCCCGCTTCCCGCGGATAGACCAGATGCGCGACGATCTGATCGAGCATGGTGTTCAGATAGGCGTCCCCCCCGCCCGCGCCAGGATGATTGCTCCTGACGGTGCTGCTTGAGTTGCGGGCCTTGGCGGATTGGGTCACGTGCGCGCCTTTTGGCAGGTCGTAACCGCTGGCGAGCTTGCGGGCCCAGTCCGGCAATGCGACTTCGGTTTTCGCCGCCGGAGGCGCTTTCTTGATTTCCACCTGAGGCTTCGGCGCTTTCTCGGCCTCCACCTTGGGCGGCACACCGGGCGCAAGGCTCAGATCAGCCCCTCCGGACTCCCGATGCAACGGAGGTTTGGGTGGCGCCTTCTCCGGCTTCGGCTTTTCCTGCTGCTGTTTCGGCTGGGGCTTGGGCGGCTCTGGCTTCTTCTGCGCCTCGGGCGGCTTCGGCGCGATATGCGGTTTTGGGGGCGGAACCAGCTGGACCGAGATGGTCTTCGGTTCGACGCGATGCTGCGGCGGCGTCGACGGTAACCGGACGAAGAGGATCGCCAGCACCAGCGCGTTGAAAAGCAGCGCGAGCAAAATCTCGCCCGCCGTCGCCCATCTGTCCGGCCTGGTCGTGGCCGGTTCGGCGGAGGGCGGCAAGCCGGGCCACGGACGGCCATGCGGCAGGTCGGACGAAGTCGCGGTCAAAACCAAACTCCCACGCGCCAGCCCCCGACAATGGCCATACCAGACCTCCCGCCAAATTCGAAGATTAAACGGTGGGGTCTCGAAAACCCATCGAAGCCCGGCGGTCAGCCCAAGTGACGCTCGCGATAAGCGAAGGCCGACAGCAGAAAGCGCGCACCGAGAATGAGGGCATCGGCATTGACGGCGTGGGCGAGGTTCGGCATCGCCTGCCCGGCCGCAACGACGCCCGCCTCGGCGAGGGCCTTCACGGCGACGTGCATGCCGTAGACCGGCGCGATCTCGTCGAGTTCGCCATTGATAAGCATGACCGGCGGCCGCGACGTGACCTCCTGCTTCAACTGTTCGCGACCGACGAGCCCGCCCGCATAGCCGAGCACGGCGGCTGGCGCCATCTCGCGCCGTAACCCGGCATGAAGCGCCATCACCGTGCCCTGACTGAAGCCAACCAGCGCGAGGTGCGCACCGTCGAGACCGAGCCGCGCGAGTTCACCGTTGATGAATTGGTCGACGGCCGGCTGCGCGGCCACAGCATCGCTATAGAGACGCGGGTCCGTGCCTGGCCGTTTGCCGACCCACTGAAACCCGCCATCCTTCGCCGCCGTCGGCCCATCCGGCGCGACGAAGGCGACCCCGGGCATCGACGCCTGCCAGTAATCAGCAAAGGACATGAGGTCGGCGCCCGTCGAACCATAGCCATGCAGAAAGACGACCAGCCATCTGGCGTCGCTGCTGTCCGGATCGCGTCGAAGGGCGTTGAGCATTGCAACCTCACTCGCGGGCAGCATAAGCCCTCAGCCGCGCGCTCGCTTCCGTCAAAATCACGTCCTGCTTGCAGAAGCAGAAGCGCGCGAGGTGGTGCGGCGCGGCGGCGGGATTGCCGTAGAAGGCCGAGAGCGGAATGGCGGCGACTTTCGCCTTCACGGTGATGTCGCGGCAGAACTCTTCATCCGTACCGTTGAAACCGAGCGGGCGGAAATCGGCGGAGATGAAATAGGTGCCGTCGGTCGGCAGCACGTCGAAGCCCGCCTCGCGCAACCCCTTCGCCATCAGGTCGCGCTTGGCTTCGAGCGATCCGGCAAGGCCGGCGAAATAGCTGTCGTCTTTTCCGAGACCGAAGGCGACGGCGGATTGGAGGGCCGGTGGCGTCGTGAAGGTCACGAACTGGTGCGCCTTCATGATCGGCGTCATCAGATGTTCCGGTCCGGTGATGTAACCGATCTTCCAGCCCGTCAGCGAGAAGGTCTTGCCGGCGGAACCGATCCGCACGCAACGCTCGCGCATGCCGGGCAACGTCATCAGCGGGATGTGGGCGTGGCCCGAAAAGACCAGATGCTCATAGACCTCGTCGCAGACCGCATAGGCATCGTGCTTGACCATCAGGTCGGCGATCGATTGCAACTCCATCCGCGTGAAGACCTTGCCGGTCGGGTTCATCGGCGTGTTGAGCAGAATGAGTTTCGTCTTCGCCGAAAAGGCGGCGGCGAGTTTTTCGAGCGGCAGCGCCCAGAGAGGCGGCTCCAGCGCGACGGAAACGACTTTCGCTCCCATCGCCTCGATGATCGGCCTGTAGCTGTCATAGGCGGGCTCGAGGATGATCGCCTCGTCGCCGGGATTGAGGAGGCCCATCAGGCAGTCGTTCAGCGCCTCGGTCGCGCCGGAGGTGACGAGCACTTCCTTCTGCCAATCGACGGGGAGACCGTAGAAGCGCTGGTTGGCGGCGGCGACGGCCTGGCGGAGCGCCGGCAGGCCGGGCATGGGCGGATACTGGTTTGGCCCGTCGATGATGGCCCTGGCGGCCGCGGCGCGGACATCGTCCGGCCCCTCATCGTCCGGAAAACCCTGGCCGAGATTGATCGCCCCGTGTCCGGTCGCCAGAGCGGACATGACCGTGAAAATGGTCGTCCCGAGATTTCCGAAAACGCTGTTCGCCGGCCGCATTCCGTCTCGTGCCTCTTTGATGTGACCTTCCGGCTTGCCGGGCCGGATGCCGCCTCGCGGCCGGGGCGGAGCATGTCAAAGGCCGCCGGACGGCGCAAATCCTGATCAAACTTTCGCAATCTGCACAATTTGTAAGCAAATAGCCTATAGTGAAGGCAGCGCCAATGCGTGCACCACAGGCATGTCTTTTCCTCAAGCAGCCAAGGTCTTGATTTCGCGAGACAATCGCGTCGGTGTCGAGTGGCATGACCCATGCTATCAGGGCAGGAGAAGCCGGCGGACGCTGCGACCAAGTTTTAAAGGGATACAGGAATGAAGAAGATCGAGGCGATCATCAAACCGTTCAAGCTCGACGAGGTGAAGGAGGCCCTTCAGGAAGTTGGCCTGCAGGGGATCACGGTTACCGAGGCCAAGGGTTTTGGACGTCAGAAGGGCCACACCGAATTGTATCGGGGCGCCGAATATGTCGTCGATTTTCTGCCGAAGGTGAAAATCGAGGTTGTCCTCGACGATGCACTGGTGGCAAAAGCCGTCGAAGCGATCCAGCAGGCCGCTCGGACGGGCCGCATCGGCGACGGAAAGATTTTCATCTCGACTGTCGAAGAAGCCATTCGCATCCGCACGGGCGAGACGGGCACGGAAGCTATCTAAGGGCGCTGGGGCGCACAGACTTTCTACACTTCACCATCGATACAAGATCACCCACTACAAATCACAAAGCACGGGGACAGCGAAATGGCTGATTACGGCTCCATTCAGCAGACCATCAAGGAAAAGGACGTCAAATACATCGATCTTCGTTTCACGGATCCCCGTGGCAAGATGCAGCATGTGACGTTCGACATCGGCTTCTGCGACGAAGACTTCTTCTCGCAAGGCACCATGTTCGACGGCTCGTCCATCGCGGGCTGGAAGGCGATCAACGAGTCCGACATGGTCCTGCTGCCCGATCTCAGCACGGCCGTCATGGACCCGTTCTATGCGCAGAACACGCTCGCCATCATCTGCGACATCGTCGAGCCTTCGACCGGCGAACTCTACGGCCGCGACCCGCGTTCGACAGCGAAGCGCGCCGAAGCCTTCGTGAAGTCGTCCGGCATCGGCGACAGCATCGTCTTCGGCCCTGAAGCCGAGTTCTTCATCTTCGACGACGTCAAGTTTTCGACCACGCCCTACAAGACCGGTTTCGAACTCGACTCGATCGAACTGCCGACCAACTCCGACACGCATTACGAAGTCGGCAACCTCGGCCACCGCGTCCGCACCAAGGGCGGCTACTTCCCGGTGAACCCGATCGACAGCGCACAGGACCTCCGCGGTGAAATGCTCACCGTCATGCAGGAGATGGGCGTCGTCATCGAAAAGCACCATCACGAAGTCGCCTCCGCGCAGCACGAACTCGGCACGAAGTTCCAGACGCTGACGACGGCCGCCGACCACATGCAGATTTACAAGTATGTGATCCACAACGTCGCCCAGGCCTATGGCAAGTCCGCGACCTTCATGCCGAAGCCGGTCTTCGGCGACAACGGCTCGGGCATGCATTGCCACCAGTCGATCTGGAAAGCGGGCAAGCCGCTCTTCGCCGGCAACAAGTATGCCGACCTGTCGCAGGAGTGCCTGTGGTACATCGGCGGCATCCTGAAGCATGCCAAGGCGCTGAACGCCTTCACCAACCCGTCGACGAACAGCTACAAGCGTCTCGTCCCGGGTTATGAGGCCCCTGTGCTGCTCGCCTATTCAGCGCGCAACCGCTCGGCTTCCTGCCGTATTCCGCACGGCACGTCGCCGAAGTCGAAGCGCATCGAAATCCGCTTCCCCGATCCGACGGCGAACCCCTACCTCGCCTTCTCGGCCATGTGCATGGCCGGCCTCGACGGCATCGAGAACAAGATCGATCCGGGCCAGCCGATGGACAAGGACCTCTACCACCTGCCGCCGGAAGAGTTGAAGGCGATCCCGACGGTCTGCGGTTCGCTCCGCGAAGCGCTGCTGTCGCTCGAAGCGGACAACGCCTTCCTGCTGAAGGGCGGCGTCTTCACGGCCGAGCAGATCGAAGCCTATACGGACCTGAAGTGGGAAGAGTGCCTGCGTTACGAAATGACGCCGCACCCGGTCGAGTTCGACATGTACTACAGCGTCTAGGTCTCTTCACGGTGGACTTGGGCAGGGGGCCGGAGCGAAAGCTCCGGCCCTTTTCTTTATCTCGCCGCCCCATGTCGCCCGTGCCGCTGGGACCGGTCAGTCGGCGGCGCTCGATCGTTCATCGAAAATCGATTGTTGCGCGGGTGGTTTTCCAACGCTCGGTCTGAAAGAAATCCCTACACTGATAAATCGGCCTGACCATTTCCCGCCACAGCTTGCTGGTCTGGGCTTCGACAGATCGTCTGTGGATATCGCGCTCTTCTCCGATGGTCGAACCGCTACGGCTATAGTCCTCCTGTCGACAGAGTGCCGGAACCATCTGATAAATAGAGAACCGCCTTCCGGCCACCTGGCCGAAAAGCCAGTAGTCGAGCGGCTGGTTCTTTGGGTGCGAGAAAGGGAGCATGTTTTCCGCACCTTTCCGGCTGATGATGTAGGCCGCCGCGCCCAGATGAGTAGACCGCAGCCGATGAAGACAACGGCTCTCATGCTGCGACGATTTTTTCTCGATAAGGCATCTGTGAAAATGAGTATCTATTTTCACAACATCGAATCCACGCGGAAGCCAGCTATCCGAGGCGATGATGGACAGGAAGTCCTCGCTCAGAACCGCATCATCTTCCAGAATGCAAGCATATGGCCGGTCGCTGGAAAGAAGCGCTTTCCATGCCTTCATATGACTCGAGATGCAGGCGATCTCCGTCCCCGACAATCCATTGTGCGGCGGATCCAGGCGCCCGTCACAAGCATCTATTCTCTCGAATGCGATGCCCTCCAATCGCTTTGTCATGCGGGCAAGACGATCGGGGCTGCGTTCGAGATTGATCAGATAAACGTCCATCGGAACCACCGGAACTACCCTTCAACGTGCTCGAAATCGGCTTCATGCAATTCTCGGGGCGGCGCGCTTCTGGAAGATGGAGAAGGAACGCGGTGACTGGATCGCCAGATATCGTGACTTTCCCTCGGACCGGGCCGAAAAACTCAGCCGCCGAGACCATGTAAGGCGATTTTCGGGAAGGCCCGGCCCGCAACGACCGTGAACCGTATCTGTCTGTACAAAGACTTTCTCGCGAATAGATCGCCTCGCTCCCCTGCGGGGCTCATTATGAAATGAAACTCTCTGAACGCAATAGGCGGATTGGCGAGCGGAGCCGAAGGGATGGCCTTATTCGCCTCGCGACGGCGTCATCAAATTGAAATCTACGCCGCAAATTTTTATCGTGTCGTTTTTCACCGGAACATTATGGCGCAACGCCATGTCGAGAACCCTGGCCGCGTCCGGGACAACAATATCGACGCCAACGACGCCGCTGGCGTCCTCGTCTACCGGCGCAATGAAACGGATGACGCCCCGTGCCAGATCGAGCTCGGGTCCGCGTTCACCAGCCTTCACCGGCACCCCGAGAAGTTCGCCCCAGCGCCTCGCCAATGCATCCGGTGTCCGGCTCTGGATCGAGACGCCGACCAGCCCAGTGGCGCCTGCGGAACGCGCGCCATACCAGTCGCGGCCCGCCGGCGGCCAGTCGCTGTCGCGATCGAACCAGTTTTCGACTCCCGTCACGGAATCGACGGACGTCAGCACGCCGCCAAAATCGCCCGGATGAAAATGCGTGAAGACATAGCTGCCGTCATGTTCCGCAATCTTGCGTGCGCCGAGGCCGAGAATGCGCGCACGCTCAACGGCGGCATCCGCCGTTTGCAGGATCACCATGTAGCCGGCATCGCCGCCGCGTCGCCGGAGATAGCGCAAGGCCGAGGCATCGTCCTTCACCGGCTGCACGACTTCGAGAAATTCGCCGCCGGCCGGCATGACCGCATTGATCAGGCCGAAGACGCCGACGGCGGGATCCTCATAAGCAACCTTGAGCCCGAAAACCTGACCGAGCTGTTCGACGACCGGCTTGAGATCATGAGCGACCAGCGCCACCTGACGAAGCCACATTTCTTCCTCCCTTTTCTCTTTTTACATTTCCGATGGGAGCATGTTCGCGCCGACTCCCATATAATCCGTATACATATTATTTACGTCAACTCTGCTGCCGCATATTTGCCGCGCCTGAAAGGACCGTTTTCTGTTGACGCTCCGACACCTATGGGCCTAGCATTTTTACGTTCGATGACACCAACGGAGGAGGTTTAGAAGATGACTCCACCGACGCAGGCACGGTCCTGACAATTGGACCATGCATTTCATCGCCACCCTGCCGCGTTCTTCATGGGCGACCGGTCAGCGAACCGTTTAGGCCATAGAGCGCAACATAACACTGACGCCCGGGTTGCTCACATTGAGTGCGCAGGCGAACAAGGCAATGGAACAGGCCCCGCTTCAAAGCTGGGGCGAGTGCAGGATGCACATCCATAAGCAACCCCGCGAGGAACGCCCGACAGGATAACCGGGGCTTCCGCTGAGCGGGGTTGCGTGCATATGTAAAATAAAAGATATCCCCACTTTAATTCCGGAAATCCCTTCCCATTTCGTTTTCTCTGGTACGGAATGCCACCTCGATAGAGGTGTGCAGACAAGTCACTGTCGGTCGGTCGCGGCCGAATGGAACGAGGGGATGAGATGTCGAACGGACGCGTTGTGCTATGGGGAATTCTCGCCGTCATTCTGCTGATCGGCGTCTGGATATTCTCCAACATCAATACCATCCCGAGCCAGGAGGAAGCCGTGAACGCTGCCTGGTCGCAGGTGCTCAATCAGTATCAACGCCGCGCCGACCTCGTGCCGAACCTCGTTGCAACTGTGAAAGGTTATGCGACGCATGAGGAAAAGGTGCTGACGGAAGTGACGGATGCGCGCGCCCGTGTCGGCCAGCTCACCGCCCCCGATCCGGCTGACGAGAAGGCGGTCGCGAATTATCAGTCGGCGCAGCGCGAACTCGGCGGCGCGCTCTCGCGGCTTCTCGTCGTCGCAGAGGCTTATCCGCAACTGAAGGCGAACGAGAATTTCCTGACCTTGCAGTCGCAGCTGGAAGGCACCGAAAACCGCATCTCCGTCGCGCGGCGCGACTATATTCAGGCCGTGCAGACCTACAACACGACGCTCCGCACTTTCCCCGGCCGTCTCGTCGCCGCGATCTTTTATGGCGATGCAAAGCCCAAGGCGAATTTCCAGGCCGAGCCCGGCACAGAAAAAGCGCCACAGGTGCAATTCTAGAATGACGATACGCGCCGCCTTCCTCGGCTTTCTGCTGGTCTTCGGTTTCGCCGCTGGAGCGGCGGCGGCCGTGACGCCGCCACCGCTGACCGGTCGCGTCGTCGACGCCGCACATGTGCTGCCGGCGGACGAGGTGCAGAAGCTCGAAGCGGCGCTCGCCGAACACGAGGCGAAGACGACCGAGCAGGTCGTCGTCGCGACCGTGCCCTCGCTCGACGGCAACGACGTCGAGACCTATGCCAACGAGACCTTCCGCGCCTGGAAGCTCGGGCAGAAGGACAAGAACAACGGTGTGCTGTTTCTGATCGCACCGAATGAGCGCGAGATGCGGATCGAGGTCGGCTATGGACTGGAAGGCCAGCTCACCGATGCGCTCTCGTCGCAGATCATCCGCGACATCGTCACGCCGCATTTCAAGGCGGGCGACCTTCCGGGCGGCGTCGAGGCCGGCACAGCGGCGATCCTGAAAGTGCTGGGCGGCGGCACGCTGCCCGCGCCGAAACAGGACCAGACCGACTGGCAAGGCGCGGTGCCCTTCATCATCTTCTTCCTGATCTGGATGTTCATCGTCGCCAATGCGCGCCGCCGCGGCGGCCGCGGCCCCGGCATCTGGTGGGGCGGCGGTGGCGGCGGATTTGGCGGTGGTGGCTTCGGCGGAGGCGGTGGAGGTTTCGGCGGCGGTGGCGGAAGCTCCGGTGGCGGTGGCGCGTCGGGACGTTGGTGAGTTTTTCTCTGCCATCATTCCCGGCGCCAGATCGCAACACAAACTAAAGATGAATCCCGGGAACAAGTCCCGGGACGCCATTTTTATTTGGGTCCGACACACAAGCTTATCGCACCATCGCAGCCGCCGCCTTCGCCTCGTTCTTCGCGTAATCCCGGAACGCCTTGAAGACGCCGAGCTTCGGATCGGGATCGAGGCCCGCGCCCATGCGCAGGAGCTGCAGGCAGAACCAGCCCTGCTGACCCCAACCGTTGAGGCCGCGCACCAGCGCGACGGGGCTCGACGGACCGAGAAGCCCGGGCCCAATGCGCAGTGTCTTTTCATAAGCGGGCGTCTCGCGCACCTCGCCGCTGAGAAGACGCGCCGCAATCGCCGGATCGACACAGAGCGGGCGGCCGAGGCCAATGATGTCGGTCGCGCCGGATTGCAGTGCCGCGTTCATGCCGTCGAGCGTGCGGAAACCGCCCGTCACCATCAGCGGCAGCGTGACGGTTTTACGGATGTCGGCAGCGTAGTCGAGGAAATAGGCTTCGCGCGCGATGGTGCTCTGGCGGCACTTCTCGGTGCGCTCGGGATGGAGCGTCATGTCCTCGCGGCCGGTGAGCGCCGGCTGTTCGTAGGTGCCGCCTGAAATCTCGACCAGATCGACATGCTCGTCGTTGAGCCAGCCCGCCACCTTCAGGGAATCCTCGTGGCTGAAACCGCCGCGCTGGAAATCCGCCGAGTTGAGTTTCACCGAAACCGGGAAGTCGGCGCCCACCGCCTTGCGGACCGCGCGCACGATTTCCAGGAGAAGCCGCGCCCGGTTTTCGAGACTGCCGCCCCACTCATCGGTGCGGTTGTTGATGTCCGGCGAGAGGAACTCGGAGATCAGATAGCCATGCGCGCCGTGAATCTGGACACCCGTGAAGCCCGTGTCCCGCGCAACGGTGGCGACAAAGGCGAAGCGCCGGATAACATCCTCGATCTCGGCGCCGGTCAGCGCGCGCGGCTTGCCGAATTGCGCGCCCGGCATGTCGAGAATCTTGTCGGACGGGCCGACCGGCTCCTTGTTGACGGAGGCCGGTGTCTGCCGCCCGGCATGGCTGATCTGCATCCAGAGATGCGTATTGTCGACCGTACCTGCCTTGGCATAATTGTGCAGGGCCGCGATCGCCTCGTTCGATTGCGGCCCGTCGATCGCGACATTGCCGGGACGTTCGAGATAGCGCCGGTCGACATGGACATTGCCGGTCAGGAGCATCCCCGCCCCGCCCTCCGCCCATCGGCGGTAGAGTTTCACATGACCTTCGGTCGCGCGGTTCCGTTCATCACCCAGCCCTTCTGTCATGGCCGCCTTGGACAGACGGTTCTTCAACACCGCGCCGCAGGGCAGCGTGAAGGGCGTCGAGATGGTGATCTTGTCGGACATCGGAACTCCTCCCTGAATTTCGCGATGACCGAATGTGACAGATCGGTCGGCCCGATCAAGATGGCGAAGCGAGACGATTGCGGCGTGTCCGGAGAGATGCGTAAATTCAGCGTTCAAACGGGGGGAATCATGGACGGGCTCAAATTCCGGACGGCGAAGCCCAAGCTTCCGCCGGCGGCCATTGTGGGGTTTCTCGGCAGGATCAGGGACGGGCTCACGGGCCTTACGCGGCGCATGGTGCCGCCCCCGGTCGCTGTTGTCGAAATGCTGACGGGCTTCTGGGCCTCGCAGTCGATCTCGGTCGCGGCGAAATTCGGCGTCGCCGATCACATGAGCGAGGATGCCGCGACGTCGTCCCGCGCGCTTGCCGAAAAGCTCGAGCTTCACCCGGATGCACTCTACCGCATCATGCGGGCGCTTTCGACCGTCGGCATTTTCGCGGAGGAGCGCACCGGCGAATTCCGCCTGACGCCGATCGGCGCGACGCTAAGGACTGACCACCCGCAATCGATGCGCTATTTCTCGATCTATCAGGGCCAACTCAACTGGGATAATTGGGGCGCGCTCGACCATTGCGCCAGGACCGGCGGCAACGCCATCGAGCATCTGCATGGCAAAAAACCTTTCGAGCACATCTCGGGCACGCCGGAACGCGCCGACATTTTCGACAAGGGCATGGTCAACGTCTCCGACATGGAACTCGATCCCGTGCTCGCGGCCTATGATTTTTCACCCTTCAAGACGATTGCCGATATCGGCGGCGGCTACGGCGCCGTGCTCGCTTCGATCCTGATGCTCAATCCGGGCGCAAAGGGCATCCTCTTCGACCTGCCCCAGACGGCGGATGGCGCAAAGCGCTATTTCGAAGCAGCGGGGCTCGGGGCCCGCATCACGGTCGAGGGCGGTAGCTTCTTCGATGGCGTGCCGGGCGGTGCCGACGCCTATCTGATGAAGCATATCGTTCACGACTGGTCGGACGAGGAATCGATCCTCATCATGAAGAACATCCGGGCGAAGATTCCGGCGAACGGCAAGCTCATCCTCGTCGAGCATGTTATCCCCGCGCCCGGCGTTCCGCATTTCTCGAAATTCCTCGATCTCGAAATGCTGGTCGCGACGACCGGCCGCGAGCGCACCGAAGAGGAATATCGCGCGCTGATGGCGAAGGCCGGCTTCCGCCTCGACCGCATCGTGCCGACCATCTCGCTCGCCAGCGTGATCGAGGGGAGTCCGGTGTAAGGGAAATGCGGGTGTTCATTTACCTCGCCATGCTATTCGCGCTCGTTGGCGTCGGCGCATGCGCGCCCCTCCCCCAGAAAGCATCGTTTGTTACCATCGAAACTGATCGGTCGGTCGAAATCCAATGGAATGGCATGGTGCTAGATGATTGCGCGGAGTCGGAAGCCAAGCTTCAAGAAATCGCAACCCGACGACGTCGCATACGCTCCGGTCACGACACGAGCCAAATTCAAACTCTACCTCCCATCTGCAGCCCTTCTGCAACGCAGACCCAGACGGCAGCACCGATCGTTGTCGAGATCGACAAATCGGGAACTGTGGTTTGGAACGGCCGAGCCGTCAGCGACCGGATGGAGCTCGAAAGAAAACTAAGAGAGGCGGCGGGCCAGCATCCTCAACCGGTACTTCGCCTTCAACCCAACCGCAGCGCCAGTTACGAAAAAGTGGCGGACTTCCTGTCCTTGTGTCAGCAGGTTGGCTTTAGCCGGCTGGGCTTTTTGGGCAACGTGAGCGCGCAGTAGCTATCTCCATCGCTGTAGGCAAAGATGCGGTTGCCCGACGAGCGAGCCGGAGGACGAGAAGATGAATGACACTGTCAATCTCGAAATCGAACATGGTCAGCCGATCCGCTGGAACGGCGAAGCGCTCCGTGATCGGGCTGAATTGAAGACAAGGCTCGAAGAGGCCGCCGCACAATGTCCTGCCCCCAGCTTGCATATCCTTCCGTCGAACAATGCGGACTATGCGGCAACTGTTGATGTTCTTTCTCTGTGCCAAGAGATCGGCTTCCATCATCTGGGGCTGATCGTGGGCGACAAATAGTTTGCTTCAACCGTCTTGGGCAAAAGAAAGACGTGGATGCCCCGGTCAAGCCGGGGCATGACGCCGAGGGGTGGATGAAAGACGCGAGTCGGGCGATTTGCCCCTGCCCGCCTCCGCGCCCTACAATCGGCCTCGATTCGTTCCCGCAAGCTTGAAGTTTGAGTTTTCATGGCCGCCCGCAAGACGTCCAAATCCGACGACACCAGCGATCTCTTTGCCGCCGCGCCCCCCGCCGCTGCATCCAAGGCGCAGAAGTCTCCAAAACCTGCGGCGAAAGCCGCGGCGAAGGATGACGACAGCTATTCGGCCAAGGACATCGAGGTGCTGGAGGGGCTGGAGCCGGTGCGGCGGCGGCCGGGCATGTATATCGGCGGCACCGACGAAAAGGCGCTGCATCATCTCTTTGCCGAAGTTCTCGATAACTCGATGGACGAGGCGGTCGCGGGCCACGCGAACTGGATCGACGTGACGCTGCATGAAGACGGCAGCCTGACGGTCGCCGACAATGGCCGCGGCATTCCGGTCGATCCGCATCCGAAGTTCAAGAACAAGTCGGCGCTCGAAGTCATCCTGACGACGCTCCATTCGGGCGGCAAGTTCGGCGGCAAGGCCTACGAGACGAGCGGTGGCCTTCACGGCGTCGGCGTGTCGGTGGTGAACGCGCTCTCGGACCGGCTCGAGATCGAGGTCGCGCGCGAGCAGAAGCTCTATCGCCAGACCTATGAGCGCGGCGCGCCGAAGACGAAGCTCATCGAGGAAGGCAAGGTCCAGAACCGGCGCGGGACCCGCATCACCTTTCACCCCGACGCGGAGATTTTCGGCAAGGGCGCGGCCTTCAAGCCGGGCCGGCTCTATCGCATGGCGCGGTCCAAGGCCTATCTCTTCGGCGGCGTCGAAATCCGCTGGCACTGCGCGCCGGAACTCATCAAGGACGAGACACCGGCCGAAGACGTACTGCATTTCCCGGCGGGCCTCGTCGACTTCCTGCGCGCCGAAATCGGCGAGCGGGACTGGGTGACGGCCGAACCATTCTCCGGCAAGGTCTCGCGCGCGGGCGCGCATGGCGCCGCCGAATGGGCCATCGCCTGGCATGGCGGCGACGAAGGCTTCGTCCACTCCTATTGCAACACCATCCCGACCCCCGAAGGCGGCACGCATGAGGCGGGCCTGCGCGCGGCGTTGACGCGCGGTCTCAAGAACTACGCCGAAATGGTCGGCAACAAGAAGGTTTCGCAGATCCAGCCGGAAGACGTGCTGGGCACGGCATCGGTCCTGCTCTCGGTCTTCATTCGCGAGCCGGAATTCCAGGGCCAGACCAAGGAACGTCTGGCGAGCCCCGAAGCTCAGAGACTGGTTGAGAAAGCCATCGGCGATCACTTCGACCATTGGCTGACCAATGCGCCGCAACAGGCGAACAAGCTGCTCGACTGGGTCATCGACCGCTCGGAAGACCGCCTGCGCCGCAGGCAGGAAAAGGACGTCGCGCGCAAGACCGCGACGCGCAAGCTCCGCCTGCCCGGCAAGCTCGCCGATTGCGCGCAAGCCGGCGCCGACGGGTCCGAACTCTTCATCGTCGAGGGCGATAGCGCCGGCGGTTCGGCCAAGCAGGCGCGCGACCGCGCCACACAGGCGATCCTGCCGCTGCGTGGCAAGATACTCAACGTCGCCTCGGCCAGCGGCGCCAAGCTACAGCAGAACCAGCAGATTTCAGATCTGATCCAGGCGCTCGGCGTGCGCACCGGCTCGCATTACCGCGACGAGGATTTGCGCTACGAGAAGGTCATCATCATGACCGACGCCGATGTCGACGGCGCGCATATCGCCTCGCTGCTTATCACCTTCTTCTATCAGGAGGTGCCGGAACTCATTCGCAAGGGCCATCTCTATCTGGCGGTGCCGCCGCTCTACAAGCTGACCCAGGGCGGCAAGACGACCTATGCGCGCGACGATGCGCATAAGGACGAACTCCTCAAGAAAGAGTTCAAGAGCAACGCCAAGGTCGAGATCAGTCGATTCAAGGGCTTGGGCGAAATGCTTCCGGCACAGCTCAAGGAGACGACGATGATCCGCTCGAAGCGGACGCTGCTGCGCGTCGTCGTGCCCGAGGACGAGGCGAAGGAGACAAAAAGCTCCATCGACCGACTGATGGGCAATAAGCCGGAGCTCAGATTCCAGTTCATCCAGGAGCGTGCGGCGTTTGCGACCGATCTGGATATTTGAGGATCGCAGAGTCAGGCCTAAGCTCAGACATGCCTTCACACGCGCTTCAATCCGACAGGAGTGAAGAGATGAAGAAAACGACCCTCGTCCTTGCCGCCGTTGCGCTTTATACGACCGCCGCCTCGGCGCTGCCCGTCGTCACCTATATTTTGCAGACGCCGCTCTACAAGCCCTCGACCGTGCAGGCGGCGGGCCTCAACGTCGAGATGCATGGCACCCCGCCGGGGATGGACGCGGAAGCGGCGCTGGCGGGATTGCGCGGTCCGGCATGGGTCGGCGGCGCGCCGCTGAAGCTCCTGCCTGCGGACGTAAAGCCCGGTCGCGGAACGCGGCTGGTATTGATCTTCAACGGCGCCAGCGCCCCCGGCGAGACCGTCTGCGCGGAACCCGACGCTCTGGGTGGCGGCAGCGCAGCGGCGGGTTCGTCCCTCCGCGTGCTGGCGGTCTATTGCTCGGCCGACCGCATGCTGGCGCGCGGCGCCCTCTCCTCCGCGCCCGTTGCAGGTCCGGGCAGCGAGGATTACCGAAGCGCCATGCAATCGCTGCTGGCTGCGATGTTTCAGCCACAGAACAACAATATCTCGCCATTCGGCGGCGGCATTTAGTCTTAACCCGGCCCTAATGGCCTGTGGACAATTGACAAAACATAGCTAATCCCTATGTATTGCGCGGACTTGCGGACCGCGCGGCCGCGGAACGACGCGCTCAAAAAGACGCTGCCCCCTTCGACAAAGCGTCCACGGGCCCCTGAAGTGGGCCACCATCGGGCAGCATGTACATGGTAGAACAGGCCTCATTATATGACATTTGACGAACTCGGCCTCGGGGCCGAAGTGCTTAGGGCAGTAGCCGAAACCGGTTACACCGAACCGACCCCCATTCAGGCGCAAGCCATTCCTTCGGTGCTCGCCGGGCGAGACGTGCTCGGCATCGCGCAGACAGGTACTGGCAAGACGGCGTCCTTCACGCTGCCGATGATCGAGAAGCTGGCGCGCGGACGCGCCAGGGCGCGAATGCCCCGCTCTCTGATCCTCGAACCGACCCGCGAACTCGCAGCCCAGGTCGCCGAAAATTTCGAAAAATACGGCAAGTATCACAAGCTCTCGATGGCGCTGCTCATCGGTGGCGTCTCCTTCGGCGACCAGGAAAAGAAGCTCGACCGCGGCGTCGACGTGCTGATCGCGACGCCCGGCCGCCTGCTCGACCATTGCGGTCGCGGCAAGGTGCTCCTCACCGGCGTGCAGATTCTCGTCATCGACGAAGCCGACCGCATGCTCGACATGGGCTTCATCCCGGACATCGAGGAAATCTGCAAAAAGATTCCCTTCACGCGGCAGACGCTCTTCTTCTCCGCGACCATGCCGCCGGAAATCCAGCGGCTCACCGATACGTTCCTCCAGAATCCGGAGCGCATCGAGGTTTCCCGTCCCGCTTCCGCCAGCACCAACATCACGCAGGCGATCGTCAAGACGACCCGCGAAGGCAAGCGCGACATGCTGCGCAGCCTGATCCGCGACGAGAACTGCAAGAACGCCATCATCTTCTGCAACCGCAAGCGTGACGTCTCGATCGTCGCGAAATCGCTCGAACGGCACGGCTTCTCCGTCGGCGCGCTGCATGGCGATCTCGACCAGTCGACGCGCACCAAGACGCTGGATGGCTTCCGCGCCGGTAATATCCGCCTCCTCGTTGCGAGCGACGTGGCGGCCCGCGGCCTCGACATTCCGGATGTGAGCCACGTCTTCAACTTCGACGTGCCGACCCATTCCGAAGATTACGTCCACCGCATCGGCCGCACCGGCCGCGCCGGCAAATCCGGCACTGCCTACACGCTGGCGACGCGCGAGGACGGCAAGTACCTCGCCCAGATCGAGAAACTGATCGGCACCACAATCCCCGTGCATGAGCTGACAGCCCCGCCCGCCGGTGGTGAGATTTCCGAGGCCGCCGAGGAGACAGAGCCCACGGAGAAGCCTGCCCGCAAGCCGCGCCGCGAGCGCAGTCCGCGCGCACGCAGCGAGCACAAGGTCGAGCCCGTGCTCGACGCCGAGGCGTTGCCTGTGGCCGATCCGGTCGCGGAACTCGTGGCCGAAACGGTCAGGCACGTCGACCAGCCCGAGCCCGTTCGTCGACACGAACGCGAGCCTCGCCAGGATCGCGAACCGCGCCGCGAGCGCAGCGAACAAGGACGTGGCGGGCGTGGACGTCGCGAAGACGACGATGGCCCGAAGGTTCTGAGCTTCGGCGATCACATTCCCGCCTTCATGCTCAATGTCGTGAAG
>CAISYL010000083.1 GCA_903889655.1 uncultured Alphaproteobacteria bacterium
AACTCATCTGGACCGGCCAGGCGTGAATGCCCTTGAGCGCGACGCCCTGCCCTCTGTTCTTGATATGAACCTTGCGGGCGTCGTTCGGCGCCGCGCCGGCCTCGCCGATAAAGGCGGTGACATTGGTCGGGCCCGATTGCGTGCCGTCGAAAAGCGGGCTCGAAAAGGCCTTCTTGCCGTCGGTCGCGGCCTTGATGAGCGCGAGATTGAAGGCGGTCGGGAAGAGCACGGCTTCGGGCAGCGTCTCGGGCGCCTTGCCCTGTTCTTCCAGCAGCACGCGCCCCTTGTCGCGGATCGCGTGGCCCGCCTCGCGCGTCTGCAGCTTGCCGTCGGCATATTCGGCCCGGTCGAAGCGGAATTCGTTACCGTCGAGCGATTCCCATGAACTCAGCCTAATGTCGCTGGTCGTCACCGTGCCGCTGGCATCGGTCGAATTGGTGACGACGCGCTGGTCGGAGATGTAGCCCTCGCAGCCCGGCCCTCCACGCCATTCGACGACCATGCGCCCGTCGAGCGCGTCGGTATCGCCGACGGTTTTCACCTGATCGATGGAAAGATCGTAGACGGCGCGGTGCATCTGCGCGGCAAGTTGCGGTTCGGTGGGCCGGCTTCGGACACCCCAGACGAGCATGGCCGCAAGACCCACGGCCACCGCCGCGGCGGCGCCCGGAATGAGCCCGCGCGAGCCGGAGACGCCACGTTGCCGAATTCTCAACCGATCCCACATGAGGAGGTGATGCCTTCCAAATCCATGCCGCCCTGCCCGGCCGCCCTTTTTCTATCCTACACCATCGGATAAACCAAACCTCCCGAAGCCAGCCGCCGAGGCCCGCCATGCCGTCCGCCAAACCCAGACTGCTCGTCACCAGACGGCTTCCGCCGGATGTCGAGGCGCGCCTCCTCCGCGATTACGACGCCGAATTCAACCCGGCGAACGGTGTGATGACGCCGGACGACCTCATCGCCCGCGCCAGGGGCAAGGACGGACTGCTCGTCACCCCGGCGGACCGGTTAAACGCCGACATCATCGGACGCCTGCCGTCTTCCATACGGATCGTGGCAAGCTTTTCCGTCGGCTACGACCATGTCGACGTGAAGGCCGCCGAAGCGCGGAGGCTTCCCATCACCAACACGCCCGATGTGCTGACGGATGCGACGGCGGACATCGCACTGCTTCTCATCCTTGGAGCCGCGCGCGGCGCCGCCGCCGGCATGGCCGCCATCCGCGACAACACATGGAAGAACTGGGCGCCGACGGGGATGCTCAGCATGGACATTGCCGGCAAGCGGCTTGGCATACTCGGCATGGGGCGCATCGGCCAGGCGGTTGCAAGACGCGCCCGCGTCTTCGGCATGACGATCCATTATCACAACAGGAAGAAGCTCGACGCGAGTGCCGAACAAGGCGCCGTCTTCCATGCGACAGCGGAAGATCTCTTTGGCGCGTCGGACGTGCTTTCGATCCATTGCGCCTCGACGCCGGAAACTCGCCGTCTGGTCAATGCGAAAACGATCGCCTTGCTGCCGAAGGGCGCCATCGTCGTCAACACGGCGCGCGGCGACATCGTCGACGACGAGGCGCTGATTTCGGCCCTGCAATCGGGACATCTGCGCGCGATCGGGCTCGACGTCTACACCAACGAGCCGAATATCGATCCGCGCTACCGGACGCTCGAGAATGCTTTCCTGTTGCCGCATCTCGGCAGCGCGACGGTCGAAACGCGCAACGCGATGGGCTTCCGGGCCCTAGACAATCTCGACGATTTCTTCGCGGGGCGGGAACCGAGGGACCGGGTGCGAAGCTGATTATCTCTCCGTCAGATCCACCTTCACATCCGCCGACAGTCCGGGCCGCAAGCGGTCCGCCCCCTCCTGCCCCGACTTCAAGTGAATGCGGACGGGTACCCGCTGGACGATGCGGGTGAAATTGCCTGTGGCCGGTTCGAAAGGCAGCAGCGCGAATTCCGAGCCCGAAGCCGGTGCGAAGCTTTCGACCTCGCCCTCGAAGACATGGCCCGGCAGCGCGTCGACTTTCACGCGGACGGGCTGACCGACCAGCATGCGCGCGGTCTGCGTCTCCTTGAAGTTGGCGGCGACATAGATCGTATCCGCCGGCACGACGGTCAGGAGTTGCGTACCGGGCTGCACGTATTCGCCGAGCTGAACCTGTCGATCGCCAATGACGCCATCGACGGGCGCGCGCACGACCGTATGCTCGAGGTTGAGATGGGCGAGCGAGAGCGCGGCCTTCGCCTTGGCGAGGGCCGCCTGCAATTGCGCGCGGGAATGCGCCACGACTGCTTCCTGCTGCTGGCTTGCGGCATAGGCAGCGCGGCTCTTTTCGGCATCGGCGCCCGCCGCGATAGCGGTTGCGCGAACCTTGTCGGCCGCCTGCCTCGAAATATCGCCGGTGCCGACAAGCGTCACATAGCGCTTGTGGTCGGCTTCGGCGCGGACACGCTCGGCATCGGCCGAGACGATCGCCGTCGCGGCCGCGCGGACATTGGCCGCCGCCAGCGCCTGCTGAGCTTCCTGCTGTACCAGCGCCGCTTCGGCAGCGGCGACATCGGCCTCCGCCGCGTCGACGGCCTGGCGGTAATCCTCGTCGTCGATGCGAATGAGGATGTCGCCCGCCTTCACATGCTGATTGTCGCGCACCAGAATTTCGGACACGAGCCCCTGCACTTTCGGCGCGATGATCGAATTGTCGGCCTTCACATAGGCATCGTCGGTCGACACGGAGGAGGCAGGCGATGCGATCCACGCCCCGCCGAGAATGATGGCGGCCAAAGCTGCGCCGGTGACGACAAAGGCACGGCGGGGAAGCGCGCGCAGGCGTCCAAGCTTGCCCGGCCTCAGCGTTTCCGCGGATTCGAATGTTGTGGTCATAGGTCGAACACCAGACAGGTCGTGGTTCCGGAAGCGCAGAGCTTGCCGTCCTTGTCGACGAGGCGGCCTTCGACAAAAGCGGCCCTGCGACCGAAGGAGAGCACCCGGCCTTCGGCGCGAAGGGGACCGCTCTTGTCGGAAACCGCGCGGTGATAGGCGATCTTGAGTTCGAGCGTCGTAAAGCCCTGCCCCGGCTTCAGCATCGAATGAACGGAGCAGCCCATCGCCGTATCGAGGATTGTCGCCGCATAGCCGCCATGCACACTGCCGAGCGGGTTGTAATGATCCTTCGTCGGCATGCCCTGGAAGACCACGTGGCCCTCTTCCGCCGATACGGGTTCGATGCCGATGAAATGCGGCATGCCGCGATAGCCGGCGCTGCCGTCAAAGATTGCCCGGAGCTGTTCGAGCCCCGTCATTGCGGCTACGGTCGCGGGGGCGGCCAACGTCGTTGCTTCACTCATGTGCCTGTTCTCCAATGTCGTCGATGCCTAGGCGCGTCTTGATGTCGTAGCGCGCGGCGGCGAGAATTTCGTCCGAATGCGCGCGATCGGAAACCGCGCGGGAGAGCGCGACAGCGCCGACCATCTCGGCGAGGATCGACGGCGCAAGGACACCTGCGCCCTCGATACCGGCAACCGCCATGCGTCGCTCGAGGTTTGCGACAAGGCGCTTCAGGCCTTCGTCGAAAGCCTTGCGGAAACTTTTCGACTGGCGCGGCAGATCGGAATTGAGCGCGACGACGGGGCAACCCGTCGAGGGGTTCTCGCGATGCGTCTCCGAGACGTAATAGTCGACATAGGCCGCCAGCGCCTCGCGGGGCGCCATGCCTTCGAGGATGCGTTCCCAGCGCCGCCCGGCCTGCGCGAAAGTCTCGCTCACGGCTTCGGCCAGGAAATCGTCCTTCGATTTGAAATGCGCATAGAAGCCGCCATGCGTCAGCCCGGCGGCCTTCATGACCTCCGCGACGGCGAGGCGGTCCGGCCCCTTTTCGCGCAGGGCGCGGGCGGCCAGCTTCAACACCTTGCGGTGGGTTTCTTCCTTATGTGAATCCGCGTAGCGCATGCTTGTCTGTCCTCCTGACCGCCATTATATGATGACCGTCATACTATAAATCAAGAGGTCGTCCATGAGCGCCGCCGAACCGACGATGGAGAGCGCCGCAGGTCCCCGGCTCACGCAGCTTACCGAAGGCCGCAAGCTCCTCATCTTCGGCATCATGGCCTTCGGCCAATTCATGGCGCTGCTCGACACGCAGATCGTGGCGGCCTCTCTCAATTCCATTCAAGCTGGTCTTTCGGCCGGACCGGACGAGATCGCCTGGGTTCAGACGGCCTATCTGATGGCGGAGATCGTGATGATCCCCCTCGCCGCCTTTCTCTCCCAGGCCATTTCGACGCGCTGGCTCTTCACGGCGTCCGCCGTCCTCTTCACGCTTTCGAGCCTGCTCTGCGGCTTCGCCTGGAACATCGAATCGATGACGATCTTCCGTGCCATTCAGGGCTTCGTCGGCGGCGCCATGGTGCCGACCGTCTTCGCGACAGGATTTTCTCTCTTCACCGGCAAGAAGCGGGCGATGATCCCCGCCATCCTCGGCATGGTCTCGACGCTGGCGCCGACGCTCGGGCCGACGCTCGGCGGCTGGATCACCGAAGCATCGAGCTGGCACTGGCTCTTTTTCATCAACATCGTGCCGGGCGCCGCCATCGCGATCCTGCTGCCGATCCTCGGCAAGGTCGACGAAGCCAATCCCGATATGCTGAAGCGCATCGACTGGCTTCATGTGCTGTCGCTCGCCACGTTCCTCGGCGCGCTTCAATATGTGCTGGAAGAAGGGCCGCGCTATCAATGGTTCGAGGACGACACGATCAGGACGGTGGCATGGGTGTCCGTCGTCGGCGCTGTCGTCTTCTTCGAGCGCTCGTTTTTCTCGACCATGCCGGTCCTGAAGCTGACGCCCTTCCGGAAGCCGACTTTCGCGCTTGCCTGTCTGCTCAACCTTGTCATCGGCTTCGGCCTATATTCCGCAACCTATCTCACGCCGATCTTTCTCGGCCGGGTGCGCGACTTCTCCAGCCTAGAGATCGGCACGACGGTCTTCGTCTCGGGCATCTTCATGATGTTCAGCGCACCTCTCGCCGCCAAGGCGACGACCATTCTCGACCAGCGCATCGTCATCAGCATCGGCTTCTCGCTTTTTGCATTGTCGCTCTGGCTCTTTTCCGGCATCACCTCGGATTGGGGGTTCTGGCAGCTCTTCACCCCGCAAGCCATTCGCGGCTTTGCGCTGCTGCTCTGCATCGTCCCTTCCGTCGGCATGGCGCTCAACGGGCTCGGGCCCGACGAGCTGCGGTTCGGCTCCGGCCTTTTCAACCTGATGCGCAATCTCGGCGGCGCGGTCGGGATCGCGACCGTCACGACCTGGTTGCAGGATTTCGGCCGCATCAACGCAGCACGGCTCGGCGAAGACGTCACGGCGCACGGGCTCAATGCGCTCAACGCCGCGGCGTCGCGCATTTCCGGCTTCACGCCGGACGCCGCCCATGCGCGGCTGATGGTCGAGGGCGAAGTCGCGCGGCTCGTCGGCCAGCAGGCGTTGACGCTCGCTTTCCAGAACGTGTTCCTCCTGATGTCGATCATGTTCGTCGGCGCGCTCGTGATCGTGCCCTTCTGCAAGACCGTCATCCTTGCCGACGGCGCCCCGCCGGTCTCCGAACACTGATCTTGATGAAAGGCGGCGGTCATCCGTCTCGAATTTTTATGCGTCGGAAGGCCAGAATCGGGGTCGGAACAAGTCGGACCCGATCATGCAGGAACGCGATATTCACCCCTATGTCCCCCTTCATTCGACGAAGGAAAAAAGGGCTCAGCTTCTGGACGAACCCGTCGATTTGCCGAGGCCCGTCGATGTCTTCTGGGAGACGGTCGCGACGCTCACCGTCGTTTTCGTGGTCATTATCGTGGTCCGCGCGGCGCTGGTCATTTTCCACGCGACCTGAACCCGCATCACCCGGCAGGCTCCGCCTCCTCGGCAGAATCTGCCCGGTCTTCACCTTCGAACACACGTTTTAAGATGTTGATCTTTCAGCATTAATGTCCGTGGCAAGCCCTTTGCTTTGATTCGCCCTGTGTGAGTATGAGGGCCAAGGGGCATAACGATGAGACGTGGCAAGTCGAACACCAATGCGGTGGAGCCGCTGGAAGATGCCGTCCTCTCCATCGAGGACGCATCGACGATGCGTTTCCGGCAGACGCTCAGCAATCCTCGTATCGCGAACGACGCACGACGCATTCTTTCTCATGCGCTGAACTATGCGTCGGAAGCCGAGAGCCGCATCATGGAGCTCAACGCGCGGGTGGCGCAGCTCGAGGCGCTGGCGATCACCGATGAACTGACAGGGCTTCTCAACCGACGCGGATTCGAGGGCATCCTGCAGCGAAATCTGCTGAGCGCCGCCCGCTACGACGAAGCCGGCCTCCTTGCCTATATCGATCTCGATGGCTTCAAGGGGATCAACGATCGTCACGGCCATTCAACGGGTGACGAAGTGCTGCGCGCCGTCGGCCGCTATCTGAAGCAGAACATCCGGGCGACCGATTATGCCGCACGTATCGGCGGCGACGAATTCGCCGTGTTGTTCGTGCGCGCGCAGAACGCGCCGGCGCGAGAACGCGCGCGCGGGCTGGTGCGCGGCATCGGCAAGATTACCTTTCCGCATGGCCGCCAGAACATCGCGCTCCGAGCAAGCCTGGGCTTTGCCTATTACGATGCAAATTCCGGGCAGGCCGAGTTGCTCGCCCGCGCCGATGCGGCCATGTATGCCGACAAGAACAAGGGAAGCCGCGCCGCGCGCATGATCATCAACGGCTGAGCTTTTACTTTATCGCCTTCTATTTTACGGCTCGGCCTTTCGGCTGTTGCTGCGTGATGCAGTGGATGACGCCGCCGCCCGCCGCGATGTCGAGCGCGGGCACCTGCACCACTTCGCGATCCGGAAAGATCTCGGCCACGATGCGGGCCGCCGCCTCGTCATGCGGATCGTCGAAGCCCGGCATCACGATACCGCCATTGGCGATGTAGAAATTCACGTAGGACGTGGTGAGCCTGCGGCCGTCGCCGCGGCGAAATTGATGCTTGGGTTGCGGAAGTTCGATCACTTCGAGTTTCTTTCCGCCTGCGTCGCGCGCAGCTTCGAGACGCAGCCTGTTCTCGCGCATGCGCATGAAATTCGGATCGCTCCTGTCTTCCGGCATGTGAAGCAACACGCGGCCCGGACCGGCAAAGCAGGCGACCATGTCGACATGGCCGCCGGTCTCGTCGTCTTCCAGCCCCTGATCGAGCCAGACGATCCGACGAATGCCAAGATAAAGCGCGAGGCGCTCCTCGATCTGCTGACGCGTCAGCTCGGGATTGCGGTTTTCATTGAAGAGGCATTCTTCGGTCGTCAGCAAGGTACCGTAGCCGTCGGTGCAAATGGAGCCGCCTTCGAGGATCATCGGTCCGTCGTAGCGTCGCATGCCCAGCCGCTCCAGCACCGCGCCGCCGACGCGCGCGTCGTTTTCGAAACCCTGATAGGCATTGCCCCAGGCATTGAAACGCCAATGAACGCCCGCAGCGCTCCCCTTGCCGTCGATCAGAAAGACCGGACCGGAATCCCGCGCCCATGAATCGTCAATCTCGATCGGCACCACCTCGATGCCGCGTCCGCAGGCGAACCGAACTTCCGCCTCGTCGCGCGGACGACAGACCATCGAGACCGGCTCGAAACGCGAAATCGCCCGCGCCACCTCCGCATAGGCGAAATGCGCCTGCGGCAGACGCTCTCCCCAGACGTCGCCGCGCGACGGCCATTGCATCCAGCAACGCTCATGGGGTTCCCATTCCGCGGGCATGAAGAAGCCATCATCCGCTGGCGTTCGCTGAGTGGATTTCATTTCTCTTCCCCGACCGGCATCAACGGATTAGGTATAACGCTCCCTTGAGTTGATGCAAAACGGAGCTACATCATGGCAGGCAGGATCGAGGCGCGACTTTCCGAACTCGGGATCACGCTGCCCAAGGCCGCCGCGCCGGTCGCCAATTATGTGCCATGGGTCGTCACCGGCAACCTCGTCTTCATTTCGGGCCAGGGACCGATGGGCCCCGCCGGCATCGAATACAAGGGCAAGCTCGGCCGCGACCTCGAACCCGGCGAAGGCATGAAGGCCGCGCGCCTTACCGCACTCAATGTGCTCGCGCAATTGAAGGAAGCCGTCGGCGGCGATCTCGATCGCGTGAAGCGCTGCGTGAAGCTTGTCGGCTTCGTCAATTCGACGCCTGAATTCAACCAGCAGCCCGCCGTCATCAACGGCGCTTCCGATCTGATGGTCGAAGTCTTCGGCGATGCCGGCCGTCATGCCCGCTCGGCGGTCTCGGCGCCGAGCCTCCCTGTCGACATCGCCGTCGAGGTCGAAGCGATTTTCGAGATTGAGTGAAGCAAGGCTGACGCACTAGAGTCAGTCCATGGGTGACGCCGAACAAGCCATCATCAAGGTTGCGCAAGGTCTCGGCGCCGTCGATCCGGCGGCGTGGGACGCCTGCGCCAACCCCGATGGCGAGCCCTACAATCCCTTCGTCTCCTACGCGTTTCTGAGCGCGCTGGAAGATAGCGGCTCGGCGGTGCGGCGCACCGGATGGATGCCCTATCACCTGTTGCTCGAAGACGGATGCGGCGGGCTCGCGGGCGCGATGCCGATGTATCTGAAGGGGCATAGCCGCGGCGAATATGTCTTCGATCGCGGCTGGGCCGAAGCTTACGAGCGCGCCGGCGGCAACTATTACCCGAAGCTTCAGGTCTCCGTTCCCTTCACGCCGGCGACCGGCCCTCGCCTGCTGACCCGGCCGGGCCCCGGACGCGAAGAGGCGGAGGACCGCCTGCTCGCCGGCGCCATCGAAGTCGCGCGGCGGAGTGGCGTGTCGTCGATCCACTGGACGTTTCTGCCGGAACGGCAATGGACGCGGCTCGGCGCGCAAGGATGCCTGCAACGCACCGACCAGCAATTCCACTGGCACAATCGCGGCTATGGAAGTTTCGACGATTTCCTGGCCGATCTGTCCTCGCGCAAGCGCAAGATGATCCGCAAGGAACGCGAACGCGCACTCGAGAACGGCGTCGAAGTCGAGTGGGTGACGGGTGCCGATCTCACCGAGGATCACTGGGATGCCTTCTTCGCCTTCTACATGGACACCGGCAGCCGCAAATGGGGAAGCCCCTATCTCACACGGGAATTCTTCAGCCTGGTCAATGAGCGATTGCCCGACGACACGCTGCTCGTGATGGCAAAGCGCAACGGGCGCTACATCGGCGGGGCGCTCAACTTCATCGGCAGCGACGCTCTATACGGTCGCAACTGGGGCTCCATCGAGCATCACCCGTTCCTGCATTTCGAGTGCTGCTATTACCAGGCCATCGACTTTGCGATCAGCCGCGGGCTTGCCCGCGTCGAGGCCGGCGCGCAAGGCGAACACAAGCTGGCACGCGGCTATCTGCCATCGAAGACCTACAGCGCTCACTGGATCGCCAATGCTTCCTTCCGCGAGGCGGTCGCCGACTATCTGGAACGCGAGCGGATTTATGTCGACCGCGAGGTCGAGGCGCTTGGCGAATACTCGCCCTTCAGGCACGATCTCGCCGCCGATCCAGCGGGCGACATGCAAGAGGACGATTTCTGAGAATGGCCTATGATCCGAACAATATCTTCGCGAAGATCCTTCGCGGCGAGGCACCCTGCTTCAAGGTCTATGAAGACGAGATGACGCTCTCCTTCATGGATGTGATGCCGCAGGCCGAGGGACACACGCTGGTCATTCCGAAATTTCCGGCCGAGGACCTTTTCGATCTCGATCCGGAATTCGTCGCCGCCCAGGCGAAGACGACGAAAAAGGTCGCCGCGGCCGTGAAGCGCGCCTTCGAGGCGCCGGGCGTCATGATCGCGCAGTTGAACGGTTCTTCAGCCGGTCAGACCGTCTTCCATTTCCACACGCATATCGTCCCGCGTTCGGCCGGCATCGACCTCAAGCTTCATGCGCGGCAGATGGCGGATTTCGAAGTGCTGAAGAAACACGCGGAGTGGATCAAGGCGGAACTTGCTGATTAATGCAATCGACGTCTGCATCCCCATCACGTCATGGCCGGGCTTGACCCGGCCATCCACGTCTTCACCTTCTATATAGA
>CAISYL010000084.1 GCA_903889655.1 uncultured Alphaproteobacteria bacterium
CCAGATGGCGGCGGCGATGACCAATGGCGACCGGCGGCAGAAGCTCCGCCGCATCGAGGTGCCGACCATGGTGCTGCATGGCGCGGCCGACCCGCTTGTGCCGGTCGAGGCGGCGCGCGATACGGCGGCGAGCATCGAAGGCGCCGAACTGCGCATCATCGAGGGCATGGGCCACGACATTCCGTTGCAGCTCGTCGGCACCTTTGCGGATGCGATCGTCTGCGTTGCCGAACGCGCGACCGGGCCGAGGCTTCCGAAGCTGCTGCCCGCACCCGACCGTCCCGTGGCAAAGGAATTGCCGAGCCCGATGCTCCTGCAGCCGCTGATCCAGGCTGGAGAAAGTGCCGTCGACACGCTGATGGCGGTGGCGCGCGACCTCGTGCCGCTTCAGCACAGGGAGAGTTTGCCGGTGGTCGTGGCGGCGCCCGCCGTTCCGCCGCGCGCCGGATTTTTCGCGCGGCTCGGTGCGCGGATCAGGAGCTGGTTCGCTCGGCGGCGCGGCTCTCAGTAGCAGAGCACCTTGCGCAGTTCCGCGGTAGCGGCGTCGAGGCGGGGTTTCATCGCGGCGTCCTTCAGATAGGCATCGGCGACGAGCAGACCGCTCTGCTTGCCGGCCGAGACGTCTGTCGGAAAATGCACGCCGACGACGATGCGGTGCCAGCCATAGCGTTCGGCGCGGTTCATCAGGACCATCTTTTCATCGGGTAGCAGCGCCGAGAGAACGGCGGCTTCCGTGAACGCGAAGGTCGTATGGCCGCTCGGGTAGCTCGGGCTCGATTTCGCCAGGTGCTTTTGATATTCCTTGTCCGCGAGCGGTTCGATCGGTGGCAGGCCGGGGATCGTCATCGCGAAGGGGCGCGTGCGGTTGTAGATGTCCTTCGCCTTGTCCGACGCCTTGTATTCCGCGTAGTTCACTTCGTTGAGAACCGACATGGTCGCGGGCAGCGAAGTGTTGAGCGCCGACTCATCTTCCTTCAACCGGCCTTGCGCGGCGATGGCCGCATCGTGGTCGAGGTCCTTCAGGATCGCCTTGGCGGGCGCGCAGCTGTCGGGCACCGTGTTGACGAGGCGCAGCCAGATCGGGCGCAGGAATTGCGCGACGCTCGGATAGGCGGCGTCGGCCATTGCCATCGCGATTTCGTCGTCATTGGCGGATTTGCGCGCATCGAGCACGCCCTGATAATCGGCTTTCTCGGCGGCCGGGTCTTGCTTGCAATCCGGCCCTTCGCCCCTGGCGACGTTGCTCTGGGGCGGGCAGGGGATCACCTTCGTCAGGTCAAAACTCTTGGTGGGGGCCTTTGCAGGCTCCTTCGCGAGGGCCGGAAGAGGCGCGAGGGTCAAGACGATGGCCGCCGCCATCAGTGCCGATATCTTCATAACCAATGTCCCCGGAAAATTCGATCTCGAAGGCTAGCAGGCGCGGATGTCAGGCGCATGTCGGTCTCCGCGTCGGAGACCGACATGCCGCGATGTTCAGACTTCCGCCGCGCCGCCGTCGCAGGGGATGACGGCGCCGGTCGTGTAGGCGGAAGCGCGCGACGAGAGGAAGATCGCGACGCCGGCGATGTCTTCCGGCGTGCCGATGCGCTTCCTGGGATTGCCGGCCTTGATCGCCTCGCCAAAGGTATCGAGCGTCGCCTTCATCATCTGGCTCGGGAAGGGTCCGGGCGCGATCGCATTGACGAGGATATTGTCGCCCGCGAGGCGGCCCGCCAGATGCCGCGTCAGCATGATGCAGCCGGCCTTGGACGAGGAATAGGCGTAGGTCTCGAGTTCCGGCGGGACGATGCCGTTGATCGAGGCGATGTTGATGATGCGCGACGGGTCGTCATAGGTCGCCGCCTTGCGCAGCAGCGGCAGCAGCTTCTGTGTGACGAAGAAGGGGCCCTTCAGGTTGATGTTCATCACCTTGTCCCAGCCGCTTTCGGAATACTGGTCGATCGGCTCGCCCCAGGCGGCGCCGGCATTGTTGACCAGGATGTCGAGCTTCGGCTCGCGCTTGGCGAGTTCGGCGGCGAGGCCCTCGATGCCGGCGACATGGCCGAGGTCGAAAGGCAGCGAGATGCAGGTGCCCTTCTTCGAGAGTTCTTCCGCCAGTTCGTTGCAGGCCTGCGCCTTGCGCGCCGAGATGTAGACCTTCGCGCCCGCCTCGACGAAGCCCGTCGCGATCATCTCGCCGATGCCGCGCGAGCCGCCCGTCACCAGTGCGACCTTGCCCTCGATATTGAAGAGATTCTTCATCCGCGTTTCCCCATGCTTTTTCAGAGTTCAGATGGGCCGCAGACTAGCATGGACGCCGCGTCAGGCTAGAGGTGCCCGGTCGCGATTTCGGGCGGCACGTTCGCCCGCGTCGCCTCCTCGGTCTCGGGGCTCAAGGCCCGGCCGGCGCGTTTGGGCTGCGTCAGCGGTTCGGGATCGACCGGCTTTACATGCATCAGGCTTTTGCCGGCGAGTTCGCCTTCCGCAAGCTGCAGCGCCATGCGCTCGGCGTCGCGGCGGCGCATGTCGGCCTCGATGGCGCCGATCTCCTCGGGCGCGACGCCCAGCGCCTCGAGGCAGGCCGTGCCGAAGGAAACCGCCGAACCGTAGAGTTCGCGCATGTGGTAATCGACGTTGAGGCGCAGCAGGTCGAGCGCGTGGCGGCGGTCATAGGCGCGGACATAGAGCTTCGCCAGCGGGAAATGCTGACGCGCCAGTTCGACGATATGGATCGAGGAGCGGCGGTCGTCGACGCAGACCGCGATCAGCACCGCGTCGCCCGCGCCGGCCGCGCGCAGCACGTCGAGGCGAGCGCCGTCGCCGTAATAGACCTGAAAGCCGAAGCGCTGCGCCGCGCGGATCTGTTCGACGTCGCGGTCGATCGCCGTCACGTCGATGCCGCGCGCCATCAGGAATTGAGAGATCACCTGGCCGAAGCGGCCGAAGCCGATCACCAGCACGCGGCCATGCGCGTCGGAGAAATCGGCCTCGGGTATCTGGGCGA
>CAISYL010000085.1 GCA_903889655.1 uncultured Alphaproteobacteria bacterium
GACAACACCGGTTACGATCTCAAGCAGCTCTTCCTCGGTTCGGAAGGCACGCTCGGCATCGTCACCGGCGCGGTGCTGAAACTCTTCCCCCGGCCGCGTTCGACGGCGACCGCCTTCGTCGCCCTGCGGGATGTCGATGCCGCGGTCAGGCTCCTGCGTCTCGCCGATGCCGCGACAGGCGGCCTCGTCACCGGCTTCGAGCTGATGCCGCACATCGGCGTCGAGTTCGTCGTCAAACACCTTCCCGGCGCAAACGACCCGCTGCAGGCACCGTCGCCCTGGTATGTGCTGATCGAGCTTTCATCGGGCAATGACGGCGACGCGCTCGCGGAAACGCTTGAGGCGCTGCTCGCCGACGCAATGGGCCGCGATCTCCTCACGGACGCCGCCATTGCGGCATCCGGGACGCAACGCGCCGCCTTCTGGGCCTTGCGCGAGAACATGTCCGACGTGCAGAAGCTCGAAGGCGGCAGCATCAAGCATGACGTCTCGGTGCCCGTTTCCGTCGTCGCCGAGTTCATCGCCCGCGCGACCAAGGCCGTCGAAGCGGCGCTTCCCGGCATCCGCCCCGTGCCCTTCGGCCATGTCGGCGACGGCAACATTCACTTCAACCTCAGCCAGCCGCCATCGATGGACAAGGCGGCCTTCCTCGCTCTCTGGACGCCGATGAACGGGATCGTCCATGCCATCGTGCGCGATCTCGGCGGCTCGATCAGCGCCGAACATGGCGTCGGCCGCATGAAGCGCGACGAAATCGCGGCGACGAAATCGCCCGTCGAGATCGAGCTGATGCGCACGCTGAAGAAGGCGCTCGATCCGAAGGGCATCCTCAATCCGGGGAAAGTCGTGAAGGTGGAGTGAGGAAGGCCCTCACCCAACCCTCTCCCAAGGGGAGAGGGCTAGAAAGGAACGCTTCTCGCCCCTCGCCCGCCTCTATGCGGGAGAGGGAGGGGCCCGCGCCGAAGGCGTGGGAGGGTGAGAGTCCTCTCCTCTAATCCGCTGTTCTTGCCAGCGGGCTGCCGATGGGCAGGTTCTGCGCCGGCACGATCATCACCTTGTCGATGCGCGGTCCGTCCATGTCGACGATCTCGAAGCGATAGCCGCTCCAGCCGAAATAATCGCCCTCGCGCGGCAGCCGACCGAACCAGTTGAACATGACGCCGGCCAGCGTGTTCACTTCGGCCTGTTCGTCGCCCGGCAGCTTCGTCAGCTTGAGCAGCCGTCGCACTTCGTCGACCGAGACAACGCCGTCGACGATATAGGAGCCGTCGTCGCGCGTGACGACGGAGGGATTGGGATCGGCCGCATGATCGGAAATGTCGCCGATCATCGCGAAGAAGATCTCGCCCATCGTCAGCGTACCCACGACATCGCCATATTCGTCGATGATGAAAGCCATGAACATGCTGTCCGACTGCAGGATGCTCAGCGCCTTCAAGACCGACGTCGTGCGCGGAATATAGAGCGGCGGCGACATCTTGCGCATCAGCTCTTCATTGGTGCGCGGCGTGAGGTAAAGATCCTCGAGCCGGATCATGCCGAGCGGCTCGCCGCTCGTGCCGCGCCGGATCGGATAGCGCATCTTCTGCTCGGAACGGATCAGCGCGAGATTTTCCTCGACCGTGAAATCCGTATCGAGCCAGACCATCTGCACGCGCGGCGTCATGATCTCGGTAACGCGCGTATCGCCGAGGCGAAAGACGCGGTTGACGATGTCGCGCTCGACGCCGTCGATAGCTCCGGCGGCGGCTCCCTCCTCGACCAGATGCTTGATCTCTTCTTCCGTGACCTTCGGCACCTGCTGGCCGGTGATGCCGTAGAGCTTCAGCACCGCTTCCGTGGACCAGGACAGAAGGTCGACCGCCGGGCCGAGAATGCGCGCCAGCGCCGTCATCGGCCGCGCGATGGTCGCGGCGATGGCTTCCGGGTTTGCCAGCGCGAGGCGCTTGGGCACCAGTTCGCCGAGAATGAGCGACAGATAGGTGATGACGATGACGACCGCCGCGAGGCTCATCGATTCGGCATAGGCGCCGATGAAGGGCAGCGGCGCGATGGCCCTGGCCAGCGGCTCCGACAGCGTCGCGCCGCCAAAGGCGCCGCTAAAGACGCCGACCAGCGTGATGCCGATCTGCTGGGCCGACAGGAACCGGCCTGGATCCTGGTGCAGCGCGATCGCCGCCTCGTAGCCGCCCGTCGCTCCCTCGGTGCGCTTGCGCGCCGAAAGAAGCGCCTGCAGCCGCTGCCGCCGCGCGGAAACGATCGCCATCTCCGAGAGCGAGAAATACCCGTTCAGCAGAATCATGACGAGCAGAATGACTATGTCAGAAAACATCTTGTCCCCAGGGACCTCGGCCGGACCCTAGTATATAGGCAGCCGCCGGTTTGGGGCGAATAACCTTATATCCATCAGCGCCCTGTGGAATTGAAGCTGGCTCAAATGCCGCTTCGTGCTATTTTCGGCCGCTTTCCCGATGGAGAAAGCACCTTATGAGCGACGACACGCACAAGAACGCCGGCGACAGCGCCGCGTCCTCCGCCCCCTCCGAATCAAATCCTGACATTTCTGTACGTCCCGCGCGCGATGCCGACGTGCCCGGACTTCTCCGCCTATGGGACGCCTGCGGCCTGATCCGTCCCTGGAACCATGCGCCGACGGACATCGCCTTCGCCCGCCGCGGCCCGAACTCGGACGTTCTCGTCGCGGAACAGGGCGGCGCGCTCCTCGCTGCCCTCATCGTCGGCCATGACGGCCATCGCGGCACGGTCTACTACGTCTCCGCCGACCCCGCCCATCGGGGCGAAGGTCTCGGCCGCCTCATCATGGACGCCGCCGAAGCCTGGCTCGTCGCGCGCGGTATCTGGAAGCTGAACCTCCTCGTCCGCAAATCGAACCTCGGCGTCATCGGCTTCTACAAATCCATCGGCTACGGCGAGGACGAAACGGTCGCCCTGTCGAAGCCCCTGCGGCCGATGCCGCATGTCGATCCGGAGGCGGTCGAATAAGACACGCGGATTCCTCAGGTGGAAGAAGCGCCCGCAAATCAAAACAGGTCGATCTGCCGATCGTCCGTAGGCTTCACTTTCCTCTTCACCGCCTCCGCCTCGACGACCGGCAGGCGCATATGCGTCTCGACGACGAGCCCCGCATGATCGTTGGCGACGCGATTGACGGCGTCGCTCACGGGGATCGCTTCGAGAAGATCGTCCGGCGCGGGTTTCATCAATGCCGCCAGTTCCTTCGGCGTCGCCGCCGGATCGAGCCAGCGGTCCCAGTCCGCCTCGTCGAGAATGACCGGCATGCGATGGTGGATGTCGCCAAGCGTCGCGTTCGCCTCAACCGTCACCACGGCGCAACTCTCGATCTCGCTGCCGTTGGGCGACATCCAGTTGTCCCAGATCGCCGCCATCGCGAAGGGCTTTCCGTCGCGCC
>CAISYL010000086.1 GCA_903889655.1 uncultured Alphaproteobacteria bacterium
AACACAGGGCTGATAGCGGGCGGCGTGGCGGTCGTTCTGGCCATACTGGTCGGGGCCTATTTCCTTTTTTTCCGTCATGGCGACGACGACCCGCATCCGGAGATCGGGGCGGCCAGCGGGCCAGAGATAGGGCGCGAAGGATCGCAAGGTCTCTGCCTGCCTGTGCCGCGTCGGCGCGGCGCCGCCCGTTACGGGGTGCACCCCGCCGTCCGGCCCGGCTGATTTCATATGCCTCATGCGCTGAGGATCCTCGGATTTGGCGGCGAAACGAGGCGCCCCTGCCAAAGCGACGCCCCGCCCCGGCTGTTTGCCGAAGCGGGGCGCCAAACACTCTCCTTAGATAAGGATTCTCGGCCCCGGAGCAAGCCCGGTGCGTCAAAAGCTCATTTTGCCGGTGTGGCGAAAGTCTGGCCCGGATAGATCAGATTGGGGTCGCGGATCTGGTCCTTGTTGGCCTCATAAATGACAGTGTACCGGAAGCCCGAGCCGTAGAGCTGCTGGGCGATGGTCCAGAGGTTGTTGCCCGGCTGAATGACGACCTGGCCCTTCTTAAGCGCTTCGGCGACCTGATCCGGCGCACCCCGCTCGAAGGGCAGTTCGACGCGGGCGACGACCTTGCCGGCCTGGTCGAGCTGGTCCACACGCAGGGCATAGCGGCCTGGCGCAATTTCGACAGTCGGCCGCAGCTCCCAATGGCCCTTGTCATCCGCCGTGGCATCGCCGACCGGCTTGCCGCCGACATAGACGCGGACGGTTGCCAGCGGATCGGCCTTGCCCGAAATGATGAGATTGCCATTTTTGTCATAGTCGACCGACTCCAGCACGAGATTGCCGGCATCGGACGGCACGCCGGGGCCCTGCAGCACGCGGCTCGCCTTGCCGGGCTCGCTCATGACGACCAGCGCCGGCTTGTCCTTCTGTTCCGGGACGTTGACGGCGACGGACTGCACGCTGTCCTTCGTCGTGCCGTCGGGATTATGCGCGGTCAGCGTGAGGACTATGTTGCCCGGCTTCAACGGCTTTTCGAGCGCAACCACCCATTCGCCATTGCCGTCGACCGGCACATTGCCGAGCACCTGCCCGTTCGCCTTGATGTCGACCGTGGCGCCCGGAAGGGCGCGACCGGCCGCGACCGTCGATCCGTCGCGCTCGACGCGGACGATGTCGAAGGTCGGAATGCTCTTGTCCTCGACGACGGCGGGCGCCTTTGCGGCGCCCTGCTCCGTCTGCTGGGCCACCGGCGCGGGCTTTTCGCCGCCATGACGGAAAAAAAGGAAATAGGCCCCGACCAGTATGGCCAGAACGACCGCCACGCCGCCCGCTATCAGCCCTGTGTTACGCATCGACTTCGATCCCCTTTCGTCCGCCCCCGACGGAGCCCCTGCCCCAAGCGAACACACAAGATGGTAAATCCCCGTGCCGCACCGGCACAACCGGCGGGCAGGAGCACTCGTTCATGACCTATCGTGCAAGGAAGACACCAGAATGACCAATCCCCCGCGATACTCCGGCTGAACGGTCCCCGAGGCCCTTTCAACGCAGAAGCGGCGCTTATACCATACCTGTGAAGGGCATCGGTCCGCTGCCGCGGGCCTTGACCGGAACAACAACCCCGGCGCCCTTGGCGTTCTCACCTGTCAGGTCTTCCCTCCGATGAAAATTTCGAATGTGTGCGTCTATTGCGGTTCGAGCGACGGCAATGAGCCTTCCTTTGTCGAGGCGGGTGAAAAATTCGGCACCATTCTCGCCCGGTCCGGGGTTGGCCTCGTCTATGGCGGCGCCAGCATCGGCGTCATGGGCGCGGTCGCGAAAGCGGTCCTCGCGGAAGGCGGACGCGTCACCGGCGTGATCCCGGAGTTTCTTTCCAAGGTCGAAGTGCAGCTGAGCGACGTCACCGAACTCATCGTCACCGACAGCATGCACAGCCGCAAATGGACCATGTTCGAGCGGTCCGACGCCTTCGTCGCCCTCCCCGGCGGTATCGGCACGCTGGAGGAAGTCGTCGAGATGCTGACCTGGGCACAGCTCGGCCGCCACAGCCTGCCCATCGTGATCGTCAATCTGGGCGGCTTCTGGGACCCGCTGATCGATCTCCTCGACCATATCATCAAGGCAGGCTTCGCACGCTCGAATATCCGCCGCATCTATTCCGTGGTCGACAAGGTCGAGGACATCCTGCCACGCATCGAGGCCGCGCTCTGACAGGAGACATTCACTGCGCGGGCAACGCCGCGCGGCGGAACTCGCGCTCCTTGCGCCACATATCGGCGGTGAAGATCGCAAGCCCGATCCAGATGAAACCGAACGTCACGAACTGCCCGTGGCCAAGCGGCTCGCCATACATCCACACCGCAATGATGAAGGACGTTGTCGGCACGAGATATTGCAACAGCCCCAATGTGGTCAGCCTTATCCGCTGTGCGCCATAGGTGAAGAGCAGCAGCGGCAGCGTCGTCATCGGCCCCGTTGCGACCAGCAGGAGATCGGTCAGCCAGCCGGCCTTCACGAAGCTCGTTCCGCCATGCGCCGATGCATAGGCAAGATAGGCGAGCGCGAAAGGCGCCATCACCAGCACCTCGACAAGAAGACCCGCCAGCGCGTCGACGCGCGTGATCTTTCTGAGATAGCCATAAGCCGCGAAGCTCAACGCCAGCACGAGCGAAATCCAGGGCAGGAACCCGAGCGAGATCGTGAAGTAGCTAACGCCCGCAATCGCCAGCACCATCGCGGATATTTGCGGACGCGACAGCCTTTCCCCGAGCAGGAGGACGCCGGCGAGAACGCTGACCAGCGGATTGATGAAGTAGCCGAGGCTCGTCTCGAGGATACGCCCGGAATTGACGGCCCAGATAAAAAGCCACCAGTTCGAGCCAAGGATCATCGCCGTAAAGGCCAGCGTCGCGAGCTTCCGGCGGTCGCGCAGAAGTTCGGCCAGATGCGCGCCGCGCCGCAACCCGAAGATCAATGCGCCGACGAGCAAGATGCTCCACAAGGTCCGGTGCGCGAGAATTTCGAACGGGACGACGTTCGCAAGCTGCCGGTAGAAAATGACCGAGAGCCCCCAGAGCAGATATCCCGCTCCGGCGGCCGCGCCGCCCAGCGTCGCTTCCCGTGACTGCCCCTCGGAGGATGTAATCGTCGGCATGATGCAGAGCCTTGTTTTCCTGTCCTCGCCCCGACACTCCATGCGGAGCGCGGGCGAGGTTGCGCTCTGCGGAAAACTAGACTCGGGCTTCCATTTTTCGGGCGGATTTCGACGGCGCCGGAGCGTTGTCGCGAAGAAGCTTGTAGGTGATGGAATCGACGAGGGCCTGGAACGAGGCATCGACGATGTTCGGCGAGACGCCGACCGTGAACCATCGGTTGCCTTGCGCGTCCGCGCTTTCGATCAGCACGCGCGTGATCGCTTCCGTGCCGCTCGTCAGGATGCGGACCTTGAAGTCGGCGAGCCGGAGATCCTCGATGAAGGGAGAATACTTGCCGAGATCCTTGCGCAACGCCTGGTCGAGCGCATTGATCGGGCCGTTGCCCTCGCCGACCGAGATAAGCACTTCGCCGTCGACATTCACCTTCACGGTCGCTTCCGACACGGTGACGAATTCGCCAAGCGCGTTGTAGCGCCGCTCGACCAGCACGCGGAAGGACTCGACCACGAAGAATTCCGGTACCTGCCCAAGCAGACGACGCGCGAGAAGTTCGAAGGACGCACCCGCTCCGTCATAGGAATAGCCGAGGAACTCGCGTTCCTTCACCTCGTCCAGAAGACGCTGGATGCGCGCATCGTTCGCATCGACCTTGATGCCGGCTTCCTCGAGCGTCGCAAGAATATTCGAACGGCCCGCCTGATCGGAAACCGTGATCTTGCGCTGGTTGCCGACGCTTTCCGGCGGCACATGCTCATAGGTCTTCGGATCCTTCAGGATCGCCGAAACATGGATGCCGGCCTTCGACGCGAAGGCGCTCTCGCCGACATAAGGCGCGTAGCGGTTTGGCGCACGATTGAGGATTTCGTCGAGCGTGCGCGAGATATGCGTCAGGCTCTTCAGCTTTTCGAGGCTGACGCCGATCTCGAAGCGTTCGGCATATTCCGTCTTGAGCAGCAGCGTCGGGATCAGCGAGACCATGTTGGCGTTGCCGCAACGCTCGCCGAGGCCGTTGAGCGTTCCCTGCACCTGCCGCACGCCGGCACGAACCGCGGCGAGCGAATTGCCGACCGCATTCTCGGTGTCGTTATGCGCATGGATGCCGAGCCTTTCGCCCGGTACGCCCGAGGCGATGACTTCGCCGACAATGCGCGAAACCTCGTCCGGCAGCGTGCCGCCATTGGTATCGCAAAGCACCGCCCAACGCGCGCCGGCGTCGAGCGCCGTCTTGACGCAGGAGAGCGCATAGGCCGGGTTCGCCTTGTAGCCGTCGAAGAAATGCTCGCAATCGATCATCGGCTCACGGCCCTTGGCGGCGATCGCCTTGACGCTGTCGGCGATCGACTCGAGGTTCTCTTCATTGGTGACGCCGAGCGCGACCTTCACATGAAAGTCCCAACTCTTCGCGACGAGGCAGACGGCATCCGTATCGGCATCGAGGATCGCGGCAAGACCCGGATCGTTCGAGGCGCTGCGGCCCGCCCGCTTGGTCATCCCGAAGGCGGTGAACTTCGCATTGCGAAGCGCCGGGCGCTCGCCGAAAAAGGACGTATCCGTGGGATTGGCCCCTGGATAACCGCCTTCAATGTAGTCGAGGCCGAGTTCGTCCAGCAGGCCGGCAATCAGCCGCTTGTCTTCCACGCTGAAGTCGACGCCCTGCGTCTGCGCACCGTCGCGCAGCGTCGTGTCGAAGAGGTAGAGACGTTCTCTGGCCTTGCTCATGATCATGTTCCGTGTGACGCGCACAGCAATCGGCCTGCCGCGACCGGACCCGTTATCTCACATGGAATTTAAGCGAGCTTGTACGGCGGCGGCAGACTGTTGTCAGCCGCGAATAATGAGAATTCCGATAATGGCTTGGCGTTTCGTCGCCATCTTCAGTGCCATCTTATCGCCGTTACAAAATTGGAAGTCTTTTCAAAGACTTGCGCCGCGCAGCCGGGCCTCGGCCCGTTCGCGCCCGATGAGAGGTAGCAGGTTTTTCAGCTCCGGTCCATGGTCGAGCCCGGTCAGCGCCAGCCTGAGCGGCATGAAGAGCGCCTTGCCCTTGCGGCCGGTCCTGCCCTTCACCGCCTCGGTCCAGGCGCCCCAGGTCTCGATCCCCCAGGGCTCCGGCGGCAGCAGCGCGGCCGCTTCGGCGGCGAAATCCGCATCCTCGACGACAGGCGCAATCGGTCCCTGAACGACCCGCGCCCAGTCCGCTACATCGGCGAACTTCACGAGGTTCGGCTTCACGGCGTCCCAGAAGGCTGGCCCGAGATTGCAGCCAGCGGCATCGAGCCGCGCCGTCACGGCGTCATAAGGCGTCAGGTGCAGCAGCGCCGCATTCATCTTGTCGAGATCGCCCGGCTCGAAACGAATGTCCGCCCGTCCGAGATGCGAGATGTCGAAACCGTCCGCGAGTTCGCCAAGCGTCAGCCGCGGCTCGATGGCGTCCGACGTCCCAAGCCGCGCCAGCAGCGAATTGACCGCCATCGGCTCGTAGCCCGCCGCACGCAGCGCCGCGATGGAGAAGGCCGCGTCCTCGCGCTTCGAAAGCGGCCGCCCCTCGGGCCCCTGCAGCAGCGAGAAATGCGCATAGGCCGGCGGCTCCGCGCCCAGCGCCCGCGTGATCTGGATCTGCACGCCGGTATTGGTGATGTGGTCGGCGCCACGGACGACGTGAGTGATCGCGAACTCGATATCGTCGACCACACTCGGCAGCGTGTAGAGGAAGCTCCCGTCCTCGCGCACCAGCACCGGGTCCGACAGCGATGCGGCGTCGACCGAGACATGCCCCTGCACGAGATCATCAAAACCCGTCTTCTCGCTTTCGAGCTTGAAGCGCCAATGCGGACGGCGTCCGGCCGTTTCCAGCGCGCGCCTTTCCGCATCGGTCAGCTTCAGCGCGGCGCGGTCATAGACCGGTGGCTTCTTCTGCGCGAGCTGAAGCTTGCGCTTGCGTTCGAGTTCCTCGGCGGTCTCGTAACAGGGATAAAGACGCCCCGCCTGCTTCAGCTTTCCGGCTGCCGCTTCATATTCGGCGATCCGGTCCGACTGCCTCGCGAAAAGATCGTGTGCGAGCCCCAGCCATGCGAGGTCGGTCTCGATGCCCTTTGCAAATTCCTCCGTCGAACGCTCGGTGTCCGTATCGTCGAGGCGCAGCAGATATTTTCCGCCGGCCTTCTTCGCATAGAGCCAGCTGAAAAGCGCCGCGCGGATATTCCCGACATGAAGTCGGCCTGTGGGGCTCGGTGCGAAACGGGCGATGACGGGAGTGGAAACCATCTTACGCCACCTCAAAAATACACGTCATGCGCGGGCTTGACCCGCGTATCCACGTCTTCACGTCGGAAAGACAGACGTGGATGGCCGGATCAAGTCCGGCCATGACGATTATTGGATAATGGAAATTCGTTGATTCAATCCGCATCGCGGAAACCATTGACGATCGGGTAACGGCGGTCGCGGCCGAAATTGCGGCGCGTGATCTTGACGCCGGGCGCCGCCTGACGCCGCTTGTATTCAGAAACATAAAGCAACTGCTCGACACGCTTGACGACGGCGCGGTCATGCCCGCGCGCGACGATGTCGCGGATCGCCATCTCGTCTTCAACCAGACATTCGAGAATGTCATCCAGCACAGCATAGGGCGGCAGCGAGTCCTCGTCCTTCTGGTCGGGACGCAGCTCGGCCGATGGCGGCCGCGTGATGATGTTCTCCGGAATGACGCGGCCCGCGGGACCGAAGCAGCCCTTGGGCATGTGTTCGTTCCGCCAGCGCGACAGCGCGAAGACCTTCATCTTGTAGAGGTCCTTGATCGGGTTGAAGCCGCCATTCATGTCGCCGTAAAGCGTCGCATAGCCGACAGAGACTTCCGACTTGTTGCCGGTCGTCAGCAGCATCGAGCCGAACTTGTTCGAGATCGCCATCAGGATCACGCCGCGCGAGCGCGACTGGAGATTTTCTTCGGTTATGCCGGACTGCGTACCTTCGAAAAGCGGCCCCAGCACACTGGAGAAGCCGGCGACCGGCGCCTCGATCGGCACCACGTCGTAGCGCACGCCGAGAAGCTTCGCACATTCGGCCGCGTCCTTGATGCTCTCATCCGACGTGTAGCGATAAGGCAGCATCACGCAGTGCACCTTGTCGGGCCCGAGCGCATCGACGGCGATAGCGGCGACCAACGCGGAGTCGATGCCGCCCGAGAGACCGAGCACGACGCCCGGAAAGCGGTTCTTGCGCACATAGTCGCGCAAGCCCTGCACGACGGCGAGATAGACGGATTCGAGGTCTTCCTCGACCAGCGCCTTCTCGCCCGGCTCGCAGACCCAGCCGTGATTGCTGCGCGTCCATTCGGTGATGGCGATCGCCTCTTCCCAGGCCGGCATCTGCAGCGCAACCGAATAGTCGGCGTTGATGACGAAGGAACCGCCATCGAACACGAGTTCGTCCTGTCCGCCGATCTGGTTCAGATAAACGAGCGGCAGGCCGCTTTCGCGGATGCGCGAGACGACGATGTTCTGCCGCTCGTCGGTCTTGTCGGACCAATAGGGCGAACCGTTCGGCACCAGCAGAATCTCGCCACCCGTCTCGGCGATGCATTCGACGACGTCCGGCGTCCAGATATCCTCGCAGATCGGCAGGCCGATCCGCACTCCGCGCACCGAGAGCGGCCCCGGCGGCGGGCCGGGCGTGAAGACGCGCTTCTCGTCGAAGACGCCGTAATTCGGCAGGTCGACCTTGAAGCGGTGGCCTTTGATTTCGCCCTCGTCGAGCAGCAGGAAGGCGTTATAGAGATTGCCCTCCTCGACCCAGGGAGAACCGATCAGGACCGCCGGTCCGCCGTCGGCGGTCTGTTCGGCGAGCTCCGCGACGGCCGCCATGGCCGCGCGCTGGAAGGCGGGCTTCAGCACCAGATCCTCCGGCGGATAGCCCGCCAGAAAAAGCTCCGGAAACATGACGACATCGGCGCGGCCGAGTGCAGCTGCGCGGCGCGCTTCGACCGCCTTCTGGAGGTTGCCGGCGATGTCGCCGACGATCGGATTGAGCTGGGCGAGAGCGATGCGGAGCTTGTCGGTCATAAGGCCTGAAAATCCCGTGGCTTGGCAGGCGTTTCTAGCCTTTGAGGGCCCGGGGAACAATAGCCGGGGCGGACCTGTCCAACGCGTCGGCGAGCAGGTGCGACTTTCTCTCAATGCCGTTAAGGTTCCGCATCGACAATGACAACGTGTCCCGGAACCGGGATCGGGAGGACGACATGGCCACAGGCACCAACCGCCAGATACTTCTGGTCGAAACCCCCAAGGGCAAGCTGATACCCCAGAATTTCAGCCTTTCGAACGGCGCGATCCCGACACCGAAGGACGGCGAAATCCTCCTCAAGGTGAAGCTGATCTCGCTCGATGCCGCCAACCGCGCCTGGATGCAGGGCGCCACCTACCGTTCCGCCGTCGAAGCCGGCACGGTGATGGCGGGCGGCTCAATCTCGGAAGTCGTCGAATCGAAGGCGCCGGGCTTTGCCGCCGGCGATCTCGTCTTCGCCGACACAGGCTGGCAGGAATATGCCGCCCTCCCGGCGAAGGCCGCCCAGAAGCTCCCTGCGATGGAGCCGGTGAGCCACCTTCTCAGCGTCTACGGCATCGCGGGCCTCACCGCCTATCACGGGCTTCTCGACGTCGGAAAGCCGAAAGCCGGGGAGACCGTCGTCGTCTCCGCCGCCGCGGGCTCGGTCGGCTCCATCGTCGGCCAGATCGCCAAGCTCAAGGGTTGCACGGTGATCGGCATCGCGGGCGGCGACGACAAATGCGAGCTTCTGAAGAGCGAACTCGGCTTCGACCATGCGATCAACTACAAGAAGGAAGCCGTCGGCAAGGCGCTGCGCGCCGCCGCGCCGAAAGGCATCGACGTCTATTTCGACAATGTCGGCGGCGACATTCTCGAGGCCTGCCTCTTCGGCATGAACAATTACGGACGCATCGCCTGCTGCGGCGCCGTCTCGCAGTATGATGGTGCCCCGCCCGCCCATGGACCGCGCGGCATTCCCGGCCTCATCGTCGTGAAGCGCCTCACCCTGCAAGGCTTCATCCTCACCGACTTCAACGACAGGCGCGAGGAAGCTCTGGCCGACCTACAATCCTGGGTCGCCCAGGGTAAGATCAAGGTCCGTGAGGATATTCTGACCGGCCTCGAAAACACGCCGCAGGCCCTTATCGGCCTTCTCGCCGGCGAGAATATCGGCAAGCGGATGGTCCGGGTGAGTTAGGCGCATTTGGGGCGGGCTTTCGTGTACCCGCCCCATTTTTTACGCCGATCCGCCGACGGACAGATACGACTGTCACGTTAAACGTTTTAAACGGACAGAGTCCCCCGACGGAAAGCCCCTCAATGAACTTCGGAAGCCTCGGACAGCGGATCGCGAACCTCCCCGCTGACTATCGCCGCCTCAGCCCGCTCATGCGCGTGGTCGTCGCCCTCGGCGTCGTCCTGCTGCTCGCAGCGGTCGTCTGGTATGCCCAGTCTTTCGGCAGCAGCAAGACCAGCTTCAAGACCGCGGCCGTGACCCGCGGCGATATCGAGCAGACGGTGACCGCCCTCGGTGCGCTTCAGCCCAAGGATTATGTCGATGTCGGCGCACAGGCCTCGGGTGAATTGCAGATCGTGCATGTGAATATCGGCGATGTCGTGAACAAGGGCGACCTGCTCGCCGAGATCGACCCGACTGTCTACGAATCCGCTGTCGCCGCCGACAGGGCCAAGGTTCGCGACCTTCAGGCCCAGATCAAGCGGCAGGAGGCGCAGCTCGAACTGGCCCAGATACAGAACCGACGCAACCAGGGCCTGCTGAAGATCAACGCCATCAGCAAGGACGCCGCCGATACCAGCGCCGCGACCGTCAAGCAGGACAAGGCTTCGGTGGACTCGCTGAAGGCGCAGCTCGATCAGGCAAATTCGACGCTCCAGGGCGACGAAGCCAATCTGAGCTACTGCAAGATCTACGCGCCGATGAGCGGCACCGTTACCTCGCAGACGACGCTGCAGGGCCAGACGCTGAACAACAGACAGACCGCACCGACCATCCTCCAGATCGCCGATCTTTCGACGATGACCGTGAAGGCACAGGTCGCCGAAGCCGATGTCGGCAAGCTCAAGGCCGGAATGCCCGTCTATTTCACGACGCTCGGCATGCCCGACCGCAAATGGCGTTCGACCGTGCGGCAGATCCTGCCGACGCCGGAAACCGTCAACGACGTCATCCTCTATGACGCGCTGACCGACGTCGCCAATGAGGACAAGGCATTGATGACCAGCATGACGGCACAAGTCTTCTTCGTGCTCGGCGAAGCGAAGAACGTGCCGATTGTACCCACGGCGGCGCTGCGTCCCTCACGCAGCGGCGACAAGAACACCTATCGTGTCATGGTGATGGATGGCAGCCGGCCAAATCCTCGCGAGGTCAAGATCGGGCTGATGAACCGCACGACGGCCGAGGTCGTCTCCGGCCTTGTCGAAGGCGATATCGTCGTGACCGGCGTCGAGAGCGGCACTGCCCAGCCGAAAAGAAGCGGCTCCGGCGGCGGCAGACCGGCCACCCTATGACCCCGCTTTCGACGCACGCCCTGATCGAAATCCACAATGTCGGCAAGAGTTACCGGACCGGCGAGACGGTGGTTCGCGCACTCGACGACGTGTCCCTGACCATTCGCGCGGGCGAATTCGTGGCCATCATGGGCCAATCCGGTTCCGGCAAGTCGACGCTGATGAATATTCTGGGTTGCCTCGACCGCCCCACGACGGGGACCTACCTCGTCAACGGGATCGACGTCGCCTCGCTGTCGTCCGACGAGCTCGCCGGACTTCGTCGCGACACATTCGGCTTCGTCTTCCAGCGTTACAATCTGCTGGCGACCATGACCGCGACCGAAAATGTTGAACTTCCCGCCGTCTATGCGGGCAAACCGCATGGCGAACGCGTCCTGCGAGCGGAGAGCCTGCTGAAGCGGCTCGGTCTCGGTGAACGCGGCGGGCATACGCCGAGCCAGTTGTCCGGCGGCCAGCAGCAGCGCGTTTCCATCGCCCGCGCGCTGATGAACGACGCGGAGGTCATTCTCGCCGACGAACCGACCGGCGCTCTCGACTCCCAGAGCGGCATCGAGGTGCTCGCTCTCCTCGCGAGCCTCAACGCCGAAGGCAAGACGATCATTCTCATTACCCACGACCGGTCGGTCGCGGATCATGCGCGCCGCCTCATCAATCTTTCCGACGGAAAGATAACCGAGGACAGCGAACGTACACCCTCCCGGGAAACCCTGCCGACGGTAGAAAAGCCGGCGCTCGGGAAAGAGACTATCGCTTCTTTCTTTCGCGGCGATCTGGGCGAAGCCATCAAGATGGCCCTTCGCTCGCTCAGGATGAATATCTTCCGCACTGCTCTGACGTTGCTCGGCGTCGTCATCGGCGTGGGTGCCGTCGTCGCCATGCTCGCCATCGGCAATGGGTCGAAGCAGAACGTCATGGACCGCATTTCGGCCATGGGCACCAACCTTCTGATGATCCGCCCCGGCGCACCCGGCATGCGCAATACCGGCGACATCGCGACGCTGAAGCCGGACGACGCCACCGCGATCATCGCCCTTCCCAATGTCGACGCCGCGGTGCCGGAACGCTCGACCAGCGTCACTGTGCGTTACGGCAATATCGACTATCGCACGCAGGTGACGGGAACCTGGCCCGCCTATCCGCTCGTGCGCGACTGGAACGTCGCCGATGGCGGCTTCTTCACGAAGAGCGACCTCGATGGCTACGCGCCCGTCATCGTCATCGGCCAGACCATCGCGGGCAACCTCTTTCCCGACGGCACCAACCCGGTGGGAAAATACATTCTCGTTCAGAACGTTCCCTTCGAAGTCGTCGGCGTCATGGAAGCGAAGGGCGCCTCGTCTTTCGGCAGCGACCAGGACGATGTCGCCTTCGTGCCTCTGTCGACGGGTTACATGCGCCTCTTCGGCAAACAATACATCAGTACCATTTCGGTGAAGGCGACAGATGCTGCGGAGATCGACGACACCGAAGCGCGGATTACGACGCTGCTGACCGCTCGCCACAGGACGCAGGACTTCCAGGTCCGCAACACCGCCTCCATTCTCGAGACAGCCGAGGAGACGCAGAACACGCTGACCATTCTGCTCGGCTCCGTCGCGGCGATCTCGCTGCTCGTCGGCGGCATCGGCGTCATGAACATCATGCTGGTCAGCGTCACCGAGCGAACGCGCGAAATCGGCATCCGCATGGCGACCGGCGCACGTCAGATGGACATCATGCTTCAGTTCAACACCGAGGCGCTCGTCGTCTGCGGCGTCGGCGGACTGATCGGCGTACTGGGCGGCCTTTCGATCGCGATGGTCTGCGAGGCTTTCGGGCTTCCCGTCGCCTATTCGCTGTCGCCGCCGCTCCTCGCCTTCTCCTGCGCCTTTGCCACCGGACTGCTGTTCGGCTATCTACCTGCACGCAAAGCCGCGAGCCTCGACCCCGTCGTCGCGCTCGCGTCTGAATGAGGATCCTCCCGATGCATACTTTCCGGCGCCCGCTCGCCACCTTCACCGCGCTCCTGATGCTGTCGACCGCGCTCGGCGCCTGCTCCATGGTGCCAGACTATGAGCGCCCGAAAACGGCAGTGCCCGCGGCATTTTCCGGCCCGACCGCAAAGAGCGGGCAGGTCGAAGTATCCGCGGAGTGGTGGTCCTCGTTCAACGATCCAGAACTGCAAAGCCTGATGGCGGCGGCGCTCGGCAGCAATCTCGACATCATCGCGGCGCTTCACCGCGTCGAACAGGCGCAGGGCCAGTTGCGCAGCACAAACTCGTCGCTCTATCCGACGGTCGACGCCAGCGGGAATGCCTCGCGCAGCACGTCGAGCGACAAATCCGGCGCGACGAAAACCGCCAGCGGCTCGCTCAACGTGAGCTACACGGTCGACCTCTGGGGCCTCTATCGCGCGCAAAGCGAATCCGCCGAGGCGAACCTGCGTTCCAGCGTCTTCAGTCAGCAGGCCGCCATTCTCGTCGTGCAGTCTTCCGTTGCCACGACCTATTTCAGCATCCTCAATCTGAAGGATCGCCTCGCCATCGCGCGCGACTCCCTCGCCGCCGCGCGCGAGACGCTTACGCTCGTCGAATCCCGCTTCCAGTACGGTACCGCGTCGGCTCTCGACGTCTCGCAGCAGCGCACGACGCTCGCGACCATCGAGGCAAGCATTCCGTCGCTCGAGGCCGATCTCGCGTCGAACCTGCACGCCCTGGCCATTCTGCTCGGCAAGGCGCCCGAGGGTTTCGACGTGAAGACCGCGACTGCGGACGCGGTCGCTCTGCCCGCCATCGCCGTCGGCCAGCCTTCGAACCTTCTCGAACGCCGTCCCGACATCAGAGAGGCGGAGGCGAACCTCCAGTCCGCCAATGCCGACATAGGCGCGGCCCGCGCGGCCTTCTTCCCGAGCATCAGCCTGTCGGCCGGCAAAAGCGTCGACTGGCTCGCCGGATATGGCACCACCAATGGAACGTCGCTCGCGGCATCTCTCCTCGCGCCGATCTTTTCGGCCGGCGAGCTCGAAGGCAATCTGCAGACGGCGAAGGCCCGCAACGCCGAACTTGCCGCGACCTATCAGAAGACCGTGCTGACGGCCTTCGGTGAAGTCGAAGATGCGCTCTCGGACGCCGATGCCTTCAGCCGCCGCCAGTCCTCGCTCGCCGTCGCCGCAGTCGAGGCCCGCCGCTCCTACGATCTTTCCGAAGCGAGCTATAAATCGGGCGCCACCGACTTTCTGTCGGTCCTCGACGCGCAGCGGGCCTGGCTTTCGGCCCGCGACAGCGAAGCCCAGGCCCGGCTGAACCAGTACACCTCCGCGGTCAATCTCTTCATTGCGCTCGGCGGCGGCTGGAAGTCCTGACCCCGAACTCCTGAACAGGCCCTGTTCGCGGCTGCGGGCTTCCGGCTCCGGTGGAAAGCGTGTCTACTTCCCTGAATAACAAATCAGGGAGAGAAACATGGCCAATCTGGTATCGAAGGAAATCCGTCTGAAATCGCGCCCGGCCGGCGCGCCGACGCCCGCCAATTTCGAACTTGCCTCGCGCGATGTCGCGCAGCCCGGCGATGGCGAAGTCCTCGTCCGCAACATCTGGATGTCGGTCGACCCCTATATGCGTGGTCGCATGATGGACCGCGAAAGCTATGTGCCGCCGTTCCAGATCGGCGAGCCGCTGCAGGGTGGCGCCATCGGTCAGGTGATCGTCTCGAAATCGCCCAAGCTCGCCGTCGGCGACTATGTGCAGAGCATGTGGGGCTGGCGCGAATACGCGATGGACAAGACCGAGACCTTCCAGAAGGTCGATCCGGCGCTCGGCCCTATCGAGGCCTATCTCGGCACGCTCGGCATGCCGGGCATGACCGCCTATGCCGGCCTCTTCAAGATCGGCGAGTTGAAGGACGGCGAGACCGTCTTCGTCTCGGCCGCCTCCGGCGCGGTCGGCACGGTCGTCTGCCAGCTCGCGAAGGCGCATGGCTGCTATGTTGTCGGTTCGGCCGGCTCCGACGAGAAATGCGAATGGCTCGAAAAGGTCGCGGGCATCGACAAGGCGATCAACTACAAGACCTGCGGCGATCTCGACAAGGCAGTGGGCGCGGCGTTTCCGAAAGGCATCGACGTCTATTTCGAGAATGTCGGCGGCAAGCATCTCGAAGTTGCGATCAACCACATGCGCCCCTTCGGTCGCCTCGCGCTCTGCGGCATGATTGAACAGTATAACGACACGGCGCCGCGTCCCGGCCCGTCGAACATCATCATGGCGGTCGGCAAGAGCCTGAAGCTTCAGGGCTTCATCGTCTCGAACCATTTCGACATCATTCCGGCCTTCTATGCCGAGATGGGCAAGCTCATCAAGGCCGGGAAGATGAAGTGGCAGGAGACGGTCGAGGACGGCATCGAGAACGCGCCCAAGGCTTTCCTCAATCTTTTCTCCGGCGGCAATACCGGCAAGATGCTTGTGAAGATCGGCCCCGACAAGGCGGTTTAGTCTCTATCGTCATTGCGAGCGGAGCGAAGCAATCCAGAACCGCAGAAAACTGGATGGTTTCGATCTCCAGCCTCGCAACGACGACAAGCTATTTTCAAGTTCCTGGGGAGGAACCAATGCCGACAAAAGCGCGTCGCTGGGTACTGGCGTCACGTCCGCAAGGCAAGCCCGCGCCGGAGAACTTCCGGCTCGAGGAGATCACCCTCCCCGATCCCGGCGAGCACGAGCTTCTGATCCGCACCGAGTATCATTCCGTCGATCCGGGCATGCGCTCGCGGCTTTCGGGCGCAAGCTATGCGGCGGCACTACCACTCGGCGAAACCATCGACAGCGCGATGGTCGGCATCGTCGAAACCTCGAACAACGACAAGTTCAAGCCGGGCGACCGCGTGACGGGCGGCTTCGGCTGGGTCAGCCACGCGCTCTCGAACGGCCGCGGCATCCAGAAACTCGACCCCGCGCTCTATCACGGGAAACTCCGTCCGACGGCCGCCATCGGCGTCCTCGGCATTCCGGGCCTCACCTCCTATTTCGGACTGCTCGATCTCGGAAAGCCAAAGGCCGGCGACACGGTGCTGATCTCGTCGGCCGCCGGCCCCGTCGGCGCGACGGCGGGGCAGATCGCGAAGATGAAAGGTTGCACAGTCGTCGGCATCGCCGGCTCGAAGGACAAATGCGAGTACCTGCGCGGCCTCGGCTTCGACCGCGCGATCGACTACCGCGAAGTGGCCGACCTGCGCGGCGCCATCGCCGAAACCTGCCCCGGTGGCGTCGACATCTACTTCGACAATGTCGGCGCCGAAATGCTCGACGCTGCGATCCTCAACATGAAGGAGCATGGCCGCATCGTCGTCTCCGGCCAGGTCAGCGAATATAACCGCGCCGAAGGCGAGCTACACGGCATCCGTAACGTGACGCGCTTCATCACCCATCGCCTGCGCATGGAAGGTCTCGTCGTCTTCGACTACTTCAAGGATTTCCGCGCCGCGCAGACGGAAATCGCCGGCTGGTTTCACGACGGCAAGCTCGTCTACACGGAAGACATTTCCGAAGGGCTCGAAAATTCCGCCAAGGCCTTCATCGGCCTCTTCGAAGGCGAAAACCTCGGGCGGCGGCTCATCAGGGTGAGTTGAACTCCCCCCAACAATCTCCCGCTTGCGAGAGAATGTTCAAGAAAAAGGCCCGGCGTTTCCACCGGGCCTTCTCATTTCGTCCTTATCCGAAAAATCAGCGCGCGCCGACCGCCAGCTTCTGCGCGTTGACGCGTTCCTTCTTCAGCCCTTCGGCCACGAGGAAGGCAAGCTCCAACGCCTGGCTCGCATTGAGGCGCGGGTCGCAATGCGTGTGGTAGCGGTCGCCGAGATCGGTTTCGGTGATCGCCTGCGCGCCGCCGAGGCATTCGGTGACGTTCTGGCCGGTCATCTCGAAATGAACGCCGCCCGCATGCGTACCCTCGGCGCGATGCACGGCCATGAAGGCCTGCACTTCGGCGAGGATGCGGTCGACCGGCCGCGTCTTGAAGCCGTTCGACGCCTTGATCGTATTGCCATGCATCGGATCGCTCGACCAGACGACCTTCTTGCCTTCGCGCTTGATCGCATGGATCAGCGCAGGCAGATGCTTCTCGACATTTCCGGCGCCGAAGCGGCAGATCAGCGTCAGGCGTCCGGGCTCGTTCTTCGGATTGAGAATATCCGTCAACCGGATCAGCTCTTCCGGATCGAGCGTCGGACCGCATTTCAGGCCGATCGGGTTCTTCACGCCGCGCAGGAACTCGACATGGCCGTGATCGGGCTGGCGCGTGCGGTCGCCGATCCAGAGCATGTGGGCCGAGGTGTCGTACCAGTCGCCCGTGGTCGAGTCGACGCGCGTCATCGCCTGCTCGTAGCCGAGCAACAGCGCCTCGTGGCTGGTGTAGAACTCCGTCGTATGGAGCTGTGGCAGCGTCGAGGAATTGACGCCGCAGGCGCGCATGAAGTCGAGCGCCTCGGTGATGCGATTCGCCAGTTCCTCATAGCGCGCGCCTTCCGGGCTGTCGGAAACGAAGCCCAGATTCCAGCGATGCACGAAATCGAGATCGGCATAGCCGCCGGTCGCGAAAGCGCGGATGAGGTTCAGCGTCGACGCCGATTGCGAATAGGCGCGCAGCAGCCGCTCCGGATCGGGGATGCGGGCTTCCGGCGTGAACTCGATGCCGTTGATGTTGTCGCCGAGATAAGATGGCAGCGTCACGCCGCCGATCGTCTCTTCAGGTGCCGAACGCGGCTTCGCGAACTGGCCGGCGATGCGGCCGACCTTCACGATGGGCGACGCCGCGGCGAAAGTCAGCACGACCGCCATCTGCAGCAGCACGCGGAACGTGTCGCGAATATTGTCGGCGGAGAATTCGGCGAAGCTCTCGGCGCAGTCGCCACCCTGCAGCAGGAACGCGCGGCCCTCACAGACCTCGGCCAGTTCGCGCTTCAGATTGCGGGCCTCGCCTGCAAAAACCAGCGGCGGATAAGAGCGCAAACGGGCCTCGACGGCCTTCAGGGCCGCCGCGTCCGGGTAAATGGGCAGATGCTTTGCGGGTTTTGCCCGCCAGCTATCCGGTGTCCAGCTCTCCGCCATGATCGTCGCTCCGAAACCCGGGGCTACGCGTCCAGGCGCCTCCGCCCGGCCCCGCGCCGCCCGTCTCCTATATGGAGGCGGGCGTTATAATCCACAACCATTCCAGTGGGAAGCCTAAGCCCTTGATCCGGCAGGAATCTAGGAAAAACGGGGTTAATCCGCCGCCTTCGGAGCAGCCGGCTCGGCCGGGGGCGTCCATTTTTCCTTGAGCGTCACCAGTTCCTCGCCGGCCGTCGGATGGACGGCGACCGTCTGGTCGAACTGCTTCTTGGTGGCCCCCATGGTGACGGCGATGCCGACCGCCTGGATGATCTCGCCCGAACTCGGCCCCATCAGATGAACGCCCAGCACCCGGTCGCTCTTCGCGTCGACCACGAGCTTCATGAAGGTTTGCTCGTGCCGGCCCGTCATCGTGTGCTTCATCGGCCGGAAGCTCGTCTTGTAGATGTCGATTTCGCCGAACTTCTCGCGCGCATCATGCTCGGTGAGACCGACCGTGCCGAGCTCCGGCTGCGAGAAGACGGCCGTGGGGATCAGCGAATGGTCGACCGCAATCGGATTGTTGTTGAAGACCGTCTCCGCGAAGGCCTGCCCCTCGCGGATCGCGATCGGCGTCAGCGCCGCGCGGTCCGTGACGTCGCCCACCGCGTAGATGTTCGGAACGCTGGTCTGCGAATAGGCATCGACCGCGATCGCATCGTTCTTCCTGATCTCGACACCGATCTCCTCGAGGCCCATTCCGCGCGAATGCGGCATGCGGCCGGTCGCATACATGATCGCACCTGTCTCGATGATCGAACCGTCCTTCAGCGTCGCATGGAGAACCTTGCCCTTGCGCTCGATGGATTCGATATCGGCATTGGTGCGCAGGTCGATGCCCTTCTTCGGCATCTCGGCCATCAGACCGATGCGGAGATCTTCGTCGAAGCCGCGCAGTATCCTGTCGCGACGATATAACAGCGTCGTCTCCGCACCGAGGCCGTTGAAGATGCCGGCGAACTCGACGGCGATATAGCCGCCGCCCACCACCGTCACATGTTCCGGCAGTTCCTCGAGATGAAACGCCTCGTTCGAGGTGATCGCATGCTCGATGCCCGGCACACTGCCGGGCTTGAAGGGCGTCGCGCCTGTCGCGATGAGGATTTTATCGGCCGTCACGTCGCGGCTTTCGGCAACGAGATGCACCGTATGCGCATCCTTCAGGATCGCCCTCGACTGGATGATCTCGACGCCGGCCCGCTCCAGGTTGCGGATATAGATGCCGTTGAGCCGGTCGATTTCCCGGTCCTTGTTGGCGATCAGCTTCGGCCAGGAAAAGCTCGTCTCGCCCACCGTCCAGCCATAGCCGCTGACGGCATCCTCGAATTCCTCCGAGAACTGGCTTGCGTAGACAAGAAGCTTCTTCGGTACGCAGCCGCGAATGACGCAGGTGCCGCCGACGCGGTACTCTTCGGCGACCGCAACCTTCGCGCCGTGGTTCGCCGAAATACGGCTCGCCCGCACGCCGGCCGAACCCGCGCCGATCACAAAGAGGTCGTAGTCGTATCTGGTCATGGCCGGCTCCGCCGCTTCACTTCGGCTCTATGATATCGACACCCGACGCCGTGCCGACAAGGGCCGCCGTCGCAATGCCGATGAACAATCCGCTCTCTACGACGCCCGGAATGAGGTTCAGCTCTCGCGCCAGAGCATCCGCGTCGGGAATGCGCCCGAAATGACAATCGAAGATGAAATTGTTCGAATCCGTCATGAAGGGCTCGCCATAGCTGTCGACGCGCCGGGCGATCTTGCCGTGGCAGTCATAGGCGCTCGCGATTTCCGCGATGCGCCGGACTGTCGCCATCGAGCCGAAGGGAATGACTTCGATCGGCAGCGGAAAGGCGCCGAGCATCGCAACTTTTTTCGACGCGTCCGTAATGACGATCATGCGATCCGATGCCGTCGCCACGATCTTTTCGCGCAGCAGCGCGCCACCGCCGCCCTTGATGAGCCTGAGCGCCGGATCGAATTCGTCGGCGCCGTCGATGGTGAGATCGAGATGCGGCGTGTCGTCGAGATTGGTGAGCTTCACGCCGAGTTCGGTCGCGAGCTTCGCCGTGCGCTCCGAAGTCGGCACGCCGATCACGTTCAGCCCGCCCTTCACGCGCTCGGCGAGCACTCGCACGAATTCTTCCGCCGTCGAGCCCGTGCCGATACCGAGCTTCATCCCATCCTCGACGAATTCGACCGCCTTCGTAGCCGCCGCCTTCTTCTGTTCCGCCGGTGTCATCCGTTCAGAGCCCCGCCATCGCGACATATTTCACTTCGAGAAATTCCTCGATGCCCCAGGGCCCGCCCTCGCGGCCGATTCCGGATTCCTTGTAGCCGCCGAAAGGCGCGACCTCTGTCGAGATCAACCCCGCATTGACGCCGACGAGGCCGGCTTCGAGCGCCTGTGCCACGCGCCAGACGCGGCCGATGTCGCGGCTGTAGAAATAGGATGCAAGACCGAACGGCGTGTCGTTGGCGAGCAGGATCGCTTCCTCCTCCGTCTTGAAACGGAAGATCGGCGCCACCGGACCGAAGGTCTCTTCCTGCGCGACTTTCATCGAGGGCTTCGCATCCGCAACGATGGTCGGCTCATAGAAGGAATGACCGAGCGGGCTCCGCTTGCCGCCGATGACGACGCGGCCACCCTTCGCCAGGGCATCCGCCACATGCTCTTCGGCCTTTTCGACGGCGGCCATGTCGATGAGCGGTCCCTGCGTGACGCCCTCCTCGAAGCCGCTGCCCTGCTTCATCGCCTTCACCTTCGCCGCGAGCTTCTCGACGAAGACGTCATAGACCTTGTCCTGCACGAGGAACCGGTTGGTGCAGATGCAGGTCTGGCCGGTGTTGCGATATTTCGAACCGATCGCGCCCTCGACCGCCGCGTCGATATCGGCATCCTCGAAGACGATGAAGGGCGCATTTCCGCCGAGCTCCAGCGACACTTTCTTCACGGTCGAGGCCGACTGTTCCATCAGCTTCTTGCCGATCTCGGTCGAGCCGGTGAAGGTCACCTTGCGCACGATCTCGCTCGTCGTCATCTCGGTGCCGATCTCGCTCGCCTTGCCGGTGACGACGCTGAAAACACCCGCCGGAACACCCGCGCGCGCGGCAAGTTCGGCAAGCGCCAGCGCGGAAAGCGGCGTCTGCGACGCGGGCTTCACCACCATCGCACAACCGGCGGCCAGCGCCGGCCCAGCCTTGCGCGTGATCATCGCGGCGGGAAAATTCCATGGCGTGATCGCTGCGCAGACGCCGATGGGCTGCTTCAGCACCACGATCTGCCGGTCCGTCTGCGGCGACGGCACGATGGCGCCGTAAACGCGCTTGGCCTCTTCGCCGTAATATTCGATGAAGGCCGCCGCATAGGCGATCTCGCCCTTGGCTTCCGCCAGCGGCTTGCCCTGCTCGGCCGTCAGGATCGCGCCGAGATCGTCCTGATTGGCCATCATCAGATCGAACCAGCGGCGCAGGATCACGGCGCGTTCTTTCGCCGGGCGCTTTGCCCAGTCCTTCTGCGCCCGTTCGGCCGCCTTCAGCGCCTCGCGCGTTTCGGCTGCACCGAGCGACGGCACGGTCGCAATGACCTCGTCGGTCGCAGGGTCGGTGACCTTGATTTGCGACGCTCCCTCACCCACCCATTTTCCATCGATATAGCAAAGGGTCTTCAACAGGCTCTGGTCTTTGAGGCGCGCGGCAAGCTTCATGGCGGGAACTCCTTGGGGGCGGCTTGCTTATTGAATGGGGTCGGGCTCAAACTGACGCCGGAAGCGTCGAGCGGACCGCCAAGGCTACCTCTTAGTTAGCATTCGGACGCCGGGGCGGAAAGGGGAGAGCGGAGCGCCAATGGAAGCAAGCCTGTTTTTCTCGGAAACCTACGAGACCGCGCGTGCGCGCTTCCTCGAAGCGGCGACGGCTGCCGGTGGCCGTCTTGCCAGTCACGAAAACCCGCTTGCCCGCGGACCAAAGGGCCTGCCCCTTCACCTCGATACGGCCTGGTTCGGCCCCGATGACGCCGAAACCGTGCTTCTCAACACCTGCGGCACACACGGGACCGAGGGGTTTGCAGGCTCGGCTGCGCAGCTCGCCTGGATGATGACCTGCGGTCCCCGCGACCTTCCGCCGCGCACCGCCGCCCTGTTGGTCCACGCCGTCAATCCGTTCGGTTTCGCATGGGGCCTGCGCGGGACCGAAAACAACGTCGACCTCAATCGCAATTTTCTCGATCACAACGCCCCCCATCCGGACAATCCGCTTTACGACGAGTTGCACAAATTTCTTTGCCCGAAACGGCTCGACGAGATGTCGATGTCGAAAATGCTCGGCGCCGGGGCGCGCTTCGTCGAGAAGCACGGTCAATGGGCGCTCGAGGACGCGATCAGCCGCGGCCAATACACGCATCCCGACGGTTACCACTACGGCGGCCTCGAACCGGAATGGTCGAACGTCGTTCTCCGCCGGATCGTCGAGACGGAGCTTGCGACTGCCCGCCGCATCGCCTTCATCGACTGGCATTCGGGTCCGGCCGGCGATGGAGAATTGATCTATCTTTGCTTCTCGAATCCCGAAGGTCCGGACTTCGCCCGCGCCGCCCATTGGTGGGGCGAAAATGCCCTCGACCCCGCAACGGTCAATGCGATGTGGGGATCGAAACGGCCGTCGCGCCGCGGCATCATGTTCTGGGGACTGGAAGAACAACTCGCCGCGCATGCGCGCCTCACCGGCGCCGTCATCGAGTTCCGTTCGGCACGGCACAAGCCGAGCCCGGCAAAAACGATCCGCGCCTCGTTGCTCGAACGCTGGTTGCGCTTCGAAGGCGGGCTCGACGCGCCGGAGGCGAAAGGCTTTCTGGAAGAAATCCGCGACGATTACGCGCCCCGCCGCAAGTCCTGGCATGACAACGTCATCCGCAATGCGCTTGCCTGCTATCGCGAAACGATCTCGGGCATGTCGGAATGGACGCAAGAACGCGCCCGCGCCGCCGACTAGTCGCTATATCAATCCAGCTTGAACTCGTAGCGCATTTCCATGATGCGCGGATAACGCGCGAAGCCGACAGGCCGCCGCGACGTTGGCTTGCCGCCCATGCGCTCATAAAAATACCGCGCACGTTCATTTTCCTCCAGCACCCAGAGCTGCGCCGTATCGTGGCCGAGACAGGCGATTTCGTCGAAGCAATGACGCAGCAATTCCCGGCCGACACCGTGACGGTGATCCGTTTTCCTCACATAAAGCGTCGTCACTTCGTCGCCGCTGGAATGACCGAAGCCGACTGGAGAGCCCGCCTGCTCGGCGATCCACGCGATGCCGCCCCGCAAGGCATGCGCCCACTCCATTGTGGAACGCCGCAGATCGAGCCCGTCGAGAATATTTTGCGGAAGAATGCCCGGATAGGCTTCCCGCCAACAGGCGATCTTCAAGCTCGCGATCAGGTCTTCGTCCTGATCCGGCCAGGCCATGCGCAATTGATATCGCGTCAACACGTTCATGGGCGAATTATGACTGAAAGCCGGACCCCTGCCGATTGAAAAATGGACCTATTCGGAGCAGAGGGTGTGAGTCTATGGAACGGCGTCAAAGGGGAGATCGAAATGACAAGCCCGTCAAACATCCGCGCCGTGCCCCTGGAAAAAGCAGGCATCCGGCTCGAGCCTCTCGCCGAGGAGCACCGTCGGGGCCTTGCCGCCGCAAGCGACACGCCCGACGTCTGGCGCTACCTTCCCTTCGACGGGAAAGGCGCCGCCTTCGACGCATGGTTCGACAAGACGCTGCAGCTCAATGCCGAAAACCGGGAAGCCGTCTGGGCCGTCAGGACACTCGACGACGGAGCGCTTGTCGGCTCGACGCGTTACCTGAACATCGCCGCGCATGATCTGCGAGTCGAGATCGGCGGCACATGGTATGCCCCCGCCGTCTGGGCAACCCGCGTCAACCCGGCCTGCAAGCTGATGCTGCTCGCCCACGGATTCGAAACGCTCGGCCTCAACCGGATCGAGCTGAAGACGGATGCCCGCAATGCGCGTTCACAAGCCGCGATTGCAAAGCTCGGCGCCACGCGTGAGGGCCTCTTTCGCCGCCACATGGTGCTGCCGGACGGCCATGTCCGCGACACAGTCTATTTCTCGATCATCCGCGAGGAATGGCCCGAGGTGAAATCCCGGCTCGAGGAGAGACTTGCCAGCCTGTAAGCCGCATGCGAGACAAATTGCATCAGTCCCGCCCGTTGCCGGTTCATCATGCCCCGCCCCACGCTCCTCTTCGACCTCGACGGTACGCTCGCCGACACCGCCGGCGACCTCTGCGAAACCATGAACGTCGTACTGACACGGCATGGACGATCGCGCATCCCGGCGTCGCGCGTCCGGCATCTGGTGGGCGGCGGTGCGCGCCTCCTGATGGAGCGCGGCTTCAGGGAAACGGGCGAGCCGGCCAGCGAGGACCTGCTCGACCGGACCTTCCAGGAATTCATCGCTTATTACAGCGAACATATCGCCGACCACACCGAACTTTGGCCGGGCGTCGCGCCTCTGCTGCAGCGCCTCGAAGATGCCGAGGTGCTGCTCGCCGTCTGCACCAACAAGGTGGAGCGCCTGTCGCGGCAGCTCCTCGAACAGCTCGGTATCGACCGCTTTTTCCCGGTCGTTATCGGCGGCGACACGCTGCCGGTAAAAAAGCCGGATCCCGAACACCTCTTCGAAGCGATCCGGCTGCTCGGCGGCGACCGCGGCGCAGCCATCATGGTCGGCGACAGCGAGACCGACATCGACGCCGCGAAAAACGCGAAACTCCCCTCCATCTGCGTCAGCTTTGGATATACGCGCCAGCCCGTCACCGAACTCGGCGCCGACATCATCATCGATCATTTCGACGAATTCCCGCGCGCGCTGGCAACCCTGATGCCGGACCATTTCGGCGGCTGGCGCTAGAGAACCTTGATCACCCGGTCGCCGTCGACGAGTTCGATATCGGCATATTCGCAGATGCCCGTGCCGCGCTGGAAAACGCTGACCGCGATCAGCCAGACGCGAACGATCCGCGCCGGCGGCGCGCCCACCGCACGCGCATAATCGGCTTTCACCGGCCGCTCTTCCGAAAGCCATTGGCCGAGCTGCCGCGCGTCCGAGCGCAGCACCCAATGCGTCTCGACCCTGTCCCAGTAGGGAAGCGGGCAGCGGAAGATCGTGCCGACGGCAAGCTTGCTCGACCACATATAGGTCAGGTCCTGCCCGTTCTCGAACTCGACCGCGATCGAAAGATAATCATGCGTAGGCTGAATATCCTCCGGAAGATCGCATGGCAGCCGATCCGCCTTCCATCGCCAACGGAGCCGCGTCGTATCGGTGAGCGCAAAATCGGCCGGGAATTGCAGAATTCCGACATCTTCATGCGTATGGCAGCAGATGCGGCGTTGGTCCCCGTCGCTTGCCTCGCGATAGATCCGCCCTTCTCCGAGCCGCCAGAGATAGCGCCACCCCTCAGGCGCCTCGACCGGATGGCGCGCATCTTCCAGCGCCTCCGCGACGAGCGCCTCATGGTCTCCGGCCCGTGCCATGACATCGAGACCTTTGAGGGCGCTTTCCTTCCAGACGATGACGCAGACGCTGAGCACCCCGGCAAGACCGCCACGCGGAAAGGCTGGGTCGAAAGCGCCCCTTTCGTCCGCCCACTCGCCGGGCGGCTTTGCCACGACATGGAGCGGCCCACCCTCGCTCATGCGGAGCGTCGCGGCGGCACCGCCCGTCTTGCGGATATGTCCCTGGTCTCCGGCGCGCAGCCACACGCCGATACGCGCGCCGAAACGCAGATCGAGCGCCTTCGAAGCGATGAACCCGCCCGCGGCAAAGACGGTCACCTCTTCACCGGGCTTCACCTCGAAGCCAGCCGGCGTCCAGCCCGCCTCGTCGGCCGAAAGCGTCAGAACTCGCGCCTGCCTGATCTCGGGCGCGACGGAGGGATGGCAGGCCAATGCCTTGAAGGCCACCTCGAAAGCCGTTCCGCCTCTCGGTTCCGGCGCTTCCTGCCGCCGGGCGCTGAACACGCCCCGCCCCGCCAGCCGCGCCAACGTCGCCATCGTCCGAAGCACCGCCGCCATTTTCGCCCCTTTTTCCACGGTCTTGATGCCGCTACGGCCAGCATAACGCGCCTGCCCCCGGGAGAAACGGCGGAAATCCGCAACCCGCAACGTCGCTTGACTTGGGGTTTGCGCAAGCCTTATAGACGGGCACCCGGCCCGGCGCCTCGCGCCCGGGGCCTTGAGGGCGGTTAGCTCAGTTGGTAGAGCACTGTGTTCACATCGCAGGGGTCACTGGTTCGAGTCCAGTACCGCCCACCATCGAAATGAATTTAATTTCAATAGGATGGCCGAATGGCCTGCTTCCGTTTTCGCGGCTCGGTCAGGCCGAGCGCGAGAAGGGAACGACCGTGAGCTGGAACGGGATCTCGAACCAGAAGCAGGCACCTTTGCCCGGCGCGCCCTTCGCGCCGATGTCGCCATGCATGAGCTGAACGAGCTTTGCGCTGATCGCAAGCCCGAGCCCCGTACCGCCATAGGTCTTGGAAATCTCGCCATCGGCCTGCACGAAGGGCTTGAAGAGCCGCTCCGCCACTTCATCGGTAAAGCCGATGCCCGTATCGCGCACCTCGAAGCGGATGCGGACCTCGTCGCGCTGGCGACCGACGATCTGGCAGCGCAGATCGACCTGCCCGTTTTCCGGCGTGAACTTGATCGCATTGGAAATGAAGTTGGACAGAATCTGCCGCAACCTTCCCTCGTCCGCGAGAACGGTCTCCTCCGGCAATTCGCTGTAATCCATGGCGACACGGATGTTCTTCTCCCGCGCCTTCTCGCGCCAGAAAAGAAGCGACTCGAAGAGTGCCGAGAGTTCCGCCGGCCGTTCGTCGAGTTCGATCTTGTCCGCCTCGATCTTCGAGAACATCAGCACGTCGTTCAGAACCGTGAGCAGGCCCACAGACGCGTCATGGATATACTGTCCATATTCGCGCATCTTTGGCTCGCTGCTCATCTGCGCGATGAGATCGGAGAAGCCCATGATCGCGTTCATGGGCGTGCGGATTTCATGGCTCATGGTGGCGAGGAAATCCGATTTGACCCGGTTGGCCTCTTCGGCCCGCGCTTTTTCAAGAACCGCCGTCTCGAATGCGTCGTCGAGCTTGCGCGTCAGGTCCTGTTCCGCCTGGAGCTGAGCAAAGGTCTCGAAATATTTCTGCCGGTTGAAATGCATGATGACGGCGGTGGTGCCGAGCAGCACGAGACAGAGTACGCCCGAAAGCACGGTCAGCAGATGCGCCTGCTCCGCGGCAAAGACGATCAGCGAGAAAGGCAGGATCAGCGCGACGACATTGGGCCAGACCCGCATCGTCGGCACCCAGGAACAATGCGTCATCAGGCTGGCGCCGAAGACGATCGCCGTCACCACGAAATTGCGCGGCTCGGCCAGCACCCAGTTGTAACCCGCAATCGTATAGGTCGCGACCGCGGCGACATGAAAGAGGGCGGCATCGCGCCAGCATTTCTCGGGATCGACATCGACGATGTGCTTCTTGACGGCGCGCCGCCAGATCAACGTACCCGTATCGAGCGCGACGGCGGCGACGAACCAGCCGACACCGGCGGTCAATCCGCTTGCACTCATCGTCGTGACGGCGAGCGCCAAGGGGAACGAACATCGGAAGAGATAGAGGCGGTCCTCCATCGAAATCCAATAGAGAAGCACCTTGCGGCGAATGTGCTCTTCGGAGGTCATGCTTGCCCACTGACTTGAAGCTGAAGCTCCTGTCCCGAATCTCTCCGGGATCACAAAGGGCATTATTTCATTGGGGATTTAAAGCGAGGTTGCGCAAATCGCTAAAAATGGACACGACGAAGCGAACCGCAGCGATACATAACTCAGGGAAATATTTTTGCCGAAGCGAATTACTTCGTCAGATAATGAAATCCCGCGAATGCGAGCCCGGCAAGTACCATCAGCACAAGCTTGCCGAGACCGGAGCTTCCCGCGCGGGCTCCGCCGGACGAAAGCGCGTCATCGTAAGATTCGCTCTCGCTGTAAGACATGCCGCTGCCCGGCAGACCGACCGTCGTGCGAACCCGCTTCGGGCCGATATTGACGGTGGCGCCCGGCCGTCCAAGCGAAAGGCTCGTTCCCGTCTTGGACAGGTTGATCTTCACGCCCGGCACGATGCTGAAGCTCTTGCGAAATCTGAAACCCATGGCCTGCATCCCCTGCTTTGCAGACGGAGCCTAGCGGCTTCGCGAGATTCGCACCAAGCCCGCCGTCTGGCCCGGAGCAACCATCGTTTCC
>CAISYL010000087.1 GCA_903889655.1 uncultured Alphaproteobacteria bacterium
CAAAACCGGGGGTTGGGGGTTCGAGCCCCTCCACTCCTGCCACCGCGGGCCAGTACGTACTAAGGGACTCTTGTAGAGGTCATGGCGAAAACCAATCCGCTTGAGTTCATCCAGCAGGTGAGGTCCGAGACCGCGAAGGTCACGTGGCCCACGCGTCGAGAGACCGTCATCACGACCGTCATGGTGTTCATCATGGTGACGTTCGCGACGGTCTTCTTCTTCGCGGCCGACATGGGCCTGAAGACGGCCGTCGCCTTCGTGCTGGGTATCGGAAGCTGAGATCGGGGTTAAGCCCCGCGGAAGAAAGACATATGGCCAAACGCTGGTACATCGTTCACGCCTACTCGAACTTCGAGAAGAAGGTTGCGGAGTCGATCCGCGAGCAGGCTGAGCAGCAGGGACTTGCCGATCAGTTCGAGGAAATCCTCGTGCCGACCGAAGAAGTCGTCGAAGTGCGTCGCGGCCGCAAGATCAACGCCGAGCGCAAGTTCTTTCCGGGCTATGTGCTCGCGAAAATGGATCTGACCGACCAGACCTATCATCTGGTCAAGAACACGCCGAAGGTCACGGGCTTCCTGGGCGCGGACAACAAGCCGCAACCGATCAGCCAGGGCGAAGTCGACCGCATCCTGCACCAGGTGCAGGAGGGCGTCGAAAGGCCGAAGCCGTCGATCACTTTCGAGATCGGCGAGCAGGTTCGCGTCGCGGATGGTCCGTTTGCGTCGTTCAACGGTTTCGTCGAGGAAGTCGACGAAGAGAAGGCACGGCTCAAGGTTGCCGTGTCGATTTTCGGCCGCGCTACGCCGGTCGAGCTCGAGTACACGCAGGTCGAGAAACTCTGATCTGCCTGCGTTCCGTCCGTGGGAGGCGTATCGGCCCATTCGATCCGATACGTCGTTGACCACTAACCCATTGTCTCCGGGATATCCGGAAGGGGATTGAAATGGCTAAGAAAATCGAAGGCTACATCAAGTTGCAGGTGAAGGCTGGCCAAGCCAACCCGTCACCGCCCATCGGTCCCGCGCTCGGTCAGCGCGGTCTGAACATCATGGAATTCTGCAAGGCGTTCAACGCGCAGACGCAGAAGCTGGAACCGGGCATGCCGATCCCGGTCGTCATCACTGCGTTTTCGGATCGCTCCTTCACCTTCCAGATGAAGACGCCGCCGGCGTCCTACTTCCTGAAGAAGGCCGCGAAGATCGAATCCGCGTCGAAGACCCCGGGCCGCGGCGCTCCCGCCGGCACGGTCACGCTCGCCCAGTGCCGCGAGATCGCCGAGACGAAGCTTGCCGACCTCAACGCGAAAGACCTCGACCAGGCAACGAAGATTATTGCTGGATCCGCCCGTTCCATGGGCCTGCAGGTTGTGGAGTAAGGGCGATGAGCAACGGAAAGCGCATTGAGAAGGCCCGCGAGGGTCTCGATCCGAAGAAGTCCTACACGCTCACGGATGCCGTGAAGCTCGTGAAGGAGCGTGCGACGGCGAAGTTCGACGAGACGATCGAAGTCGCGATCGCGCTAGGCGTCGACCCGCGTCATGCCGACCAGATGGTCCGTGGCGTCGTCGCGCTGCCGAACGGCTCGGGCCGCTCGGTCCGCGTCGCGGTCTTCGCGAAGGGCGACAAGGCGGAGCAGGCGAAGAAGGCCGGCGCCGACATCGTCGGTGCGGAAGACCTCGCCGAGATCATCCAGTCGGGCAAGGTCGATTTCGACCGCTGCATCGCGACGCCGGACATGATGCCGCTCGTCGGTCGTCTCGGTAAGGTGCTGGGCCCGCGCGGCCTGATGCCGAACCCGAAGGTCGGCACGGTGACGCCGGACGTCGCCGAAGCGGTGAAAGCCGCGAAGGGCGGCGCGATCGAGTTCCGCGTCGAGAAGGCCGGTATCGTTCAGGCTGGCGTCGGCAAGGCGAGCTTCACGGAAGATCAGCTGGCGGGCAATATCCGCGCCCTGATCGACGCCGTGCAGAAGGCCAAGCCGGCGGGTGCCAAGGGTACCTATATAAAGAAGATCGCGATCAGTTCGACCATGGGCCCTGGCGTCAAGGTCGAGCCGCAGAGCGTCACCGCGGCCTGAGGGCTCGCGGCTAACTAGTTTCCGTTTCGCCTCTTCGGAGGCGGGACGGCAAGGCGGACGGGAAGCGTGGACACTTCGATTTCGGTCGGAGTGGCTACGCCATCGTCCGTTTACCTGTCCGAGACTGCGGGTGCCGAGGCTTGAAACCGAGGCTTAATCGCCAAAGAGGGCGGCCGGCAATAGACGGGAGTTTGAACGGTTTCATCGGCCTTCGGGCCAATGGGAACGGTTGGAACCCGGGACAGGCAAGTGAGCGCTGCTCGTCAGAGCCTCGCGAAGCTGGCCTTCGAGGGACGAGACGGGCGGCAAATGCCAATGGCGGACCGAGCTCCACGATGATCGTGGCGCGAAGCCGCCCCCAGGCGCACGAGGGTTTCGTGCGCACGGAGAGAGCAAGTGGATAGAGCTGGTAAGTCTGAGCTCTTGACGCACCTCAACGGCGTTTTCGCGAACGCCAATGTGGTCGTTGTCGCCCACTACAGCGGCCTCACCGTGACGGAGCTGACAAATCTCCGTGAACGGATGGCCAAGGCTGGTGCCGAGTTCAAGGTTACGAAGAACCGGATTGCCAAGCTCGCTCTGGACGGCACCAAGGCGAACGCAAAGATCGCTGATCTGTTCGCCGGGCCGACGGCAATCGCTTATTCGCAAGACCCGGTCGCAGCCCCCAAGGTTGCGGCGGAGTTCGCCAAGACGAACCAGAAGCTGGTGATTCTCGGCGGCGCGATGGGCGAGACGTTCCTCGATGCGAATGCAGTGAAGCAGCTTGCCGAACTGCCGTCGCTCGACGAGCTGCGTGCAAAGTTGCTGGGCATGATCCAGACGCCTGCGACCCGCATTGCGGGTGTGGTGCAGGCGCCTGCGGCTCAGCTGGCGCGCGTGCTGAATGCCTATGCCACCAAGGGCGAAGCAGCCTGAACCCCGAATGGGGCTGCTGTCGTGATACCCGATACCAACCGAACCTAGAGAGATATGAAAAATGGCTGATCTTGCAAAAATCGTCGACGAGCTTTCGAGCCTTACGGTTCTCGAAGCCGCCGAGCTTTCGAAGCTTCTCGAAGAGAAGTGGGGCGTTTCGGCTGCGGCTCCGGTCGCCGTCGCTGCTGCCGGCGGCGCTGCTGCCGCTCCGGCCGCTGAAGCACAGACCGAGTTCACGGTCGTTCTTGCCGCCGCCGGCGACAAGAAGATCGAGGTGATCAAGGAAGTCCGTGCGATCACCGGTCTTGGCCTGAAGGAAGCGAAAGACCTCGTCGAAGGCGCTCCGAAGACCGTCAAGGAAGGCGCGTCGAAGGAAGAAGCCGACAAGCTCAAGGCCCAGCTCGAGAAGGCTGGCGCCAAGGTCGAACTCAAGTAATTCGACTGTCTGCATGAGACGGGGCGAAGGTCTGACCTTCGCCCCGGCCTCACCCCGAAACGGGCGAGGCGATCGATAGCGACCGAGCAGACTGACCGGGCAGCTCGGTGTCCCCCAAAAGAAGTCCCGGCCGCCGTTCTTATGAGAGCGTTGCGAGGAGCACAGATGACGCAGTCCTTCACTGGTCGCAAGCGGGTTCGCAAATCCTTCGGGCGCATTCCGCAGATCGCGGAAATGCCGAACCTCATCGAAGTTCAAAAATATTCCTACGACCAGTTTCTGCAGGTTGATGAACCGAAAGGCGGCCGCCCCGACCAGGGCCTTCAGTCCGTCTTCAAATCGGTTTTCCCGATCAGCGATTTTTCCGAAACGGCGACTCTTGAGTTCGTTCGTTACGAATTCGAGCCGCCCAAATACGACGTCGACGAGTGCCAGCAGCGGGGCATGACCTTTGCCGCGCCGCTCAAGGTGACGTTGCGCCTGATCGTGTTCGAGGTCGATGAAGACACCGGCGCGAAGTCCGTCAAGGACATCAAGGAGCAGGACGTCTACATGGGCGACATGCCGCTCATGACCGAGAACGGCACCTTCGTCATCAACGGCACCGAACGCGTGATCGTTTCGCAGATGCACCGCAGCCCGGGCGTCTTCTTCGATCACGACAAGGGCAAGACGCATTCGTCCGGCAAGCTGCTGTTTGCCGCGCGGGTGATCCCCTATCGCGGGTCGTGGCTCGACTTCGAGTTCGACGCGAAAGACATCGTCTTCGTGCGCATCGACCGTCGCCGCAAGCTGCCGGTGACGACGCTGCTCTACGCGCTGGGTCTCGATTCCGAGCAGATCCTGCACACCTTCTACAAGCGTGTCGTCTTCGCCCAGGCGAAGGACGGCTGGCGTGTGCCTTTCGACGCGGAACGTTTCCGCGGCGTGAAGCCGGAGCGCGACCTCATCGATGCGAAGACCGGCAAGGTCGTCGTCGAGGCGGGCAAGAAGATGACGCCGCGCCTCGCGCGCAAGCTCGCGGAAGACGGCCTCAAGGAACTTCGCGTTCAGGACGAGGATCTCTTCGGCCGTTATCTCGCCGACGAAATCGTCAACATGGAGACGGGCGAAATCTTCGCCGAAGCCGGCGATGAAGTGACGCCGAAGCTCCTCGAGACGCTTGTCGACGCGGGCTACACCGAACTCGCCACGCTCGATATCGACCACGTCAACACGGGCGCGTTCATCCGCAACACGCTTGCCGTGGACAAGTGCACGAGCCGCGACCAGGCGCTTATCGACATCTATCGCGTGATGCGCCCCGGCGAGCCGCCGACCCCGGAGACGGGCGAAGCGCTCTTCCAGAGCCTCTTCTTCGACAGCGAGCGTTATGACCTCTCGGCCGTCGGTCGCGTGAAGATGAACATGCGCCTGAACCTCGACGCCGAGGATACGGTGCGCGTTCTGCGCCGCGAGGACATCATCGCCGTCATCAAGACGCTGGTGGACCTGCGCGACGGCAAGGGCGAAATCGACGACATCGACAATCTCGGCAATCGCCGCGTGCGTTCGGTCGGCGAGCTGATGGAAAACCAGTACCGCGTCGGTCTGCTCCGCATGGAGCGGGCGATCAAGGAACGCATGTCCTCGGTCGATATCGACACGGTGATGCCGCACGACCTCATCAACGCGAAGCCGGCAGCGGCTGCGGTGCGTGAGTTCTTCGGTTCCTCGCAGCTCTCGCAGTTCATGGACCAGACCAATCCGCTCTCCGAGATCACGCACAAGCGTCGTCTCTCGGCGCTTGGACCTGGCGGTCTGACGCGCGAGCGCGCGGGCTTCGAAGTGCGCGACGTGCATCCGACGCATTATGGCCGTATCTGCCCGATCGAAACGCCGGAAGGCCCGAATATCGGCCTGATCAACTCGCTCGCGACCTTCGCGCGCGTGAACAAGTACGGCTTCATTGAAAGCCCGTACCGGCGCGTGAAGGCGGGCAAGGTGACCGACGAGGTCGTCTATCTCTCGGCCATGGAAGAGGCGCGTTACCGCATCGCCCAGGCGAACATCTCGCTCGGCAAGAAGGGCGAGATCGAGGGCGAGCTCGTCAACTGCCGTATCGACGGTGACTTCGAGATGGTGCCGCCGGAGCAGGTCGATTTCATCGACGTGTCGCCGAAGCAGATCGTCTCCGTGGCCGCGGCGCTGATCCCGTTCCTCGAGAACGACGACGCCAACCGCGCGCTCATGGGCTCGAACATGCAGCGTCAGGCCGTGCCGCTCATCCGTTCCGAGGCGCCGCTCGTTGGCACCGGCATGGAAGAAGTGGTGGCGCATGACTCGGGCGCGGCGATCGCCGCGCGCCGCACGGGCATCATCGACCAGGTCGACGCGACGCGTATCGTCGTTCGCGCCACCGAGGAACTCGACGGTGCGAAGTCCGGCGTCGACATCTACAATCTGCGCAAGTTCCAGCGCTCCAACCAGAACACCTGCATCAACCAGCGCCCGCTGGTGCGTGTCGGCGATCAGGTGAAGAAGGGCGACATCATCGCGGACGGTCCCTCGACCGAACTCGGCGATCTGGCGCTCGGCCGGAACGTCCTCGTCGCCTTCATGCCGTGGAACGGCTACAACTTCGAAGATTCGATCCTGATCTCCGAGCGCATCGTCTCCGACGACGTGTTCACCTCGATTCATATCGAGGAATTCGAGGTCATGGCCCGGGACACCAAGCTCGGCCAGGAGGAGATCACCCGCGATATTCC
>CAISYL010000088.1 GCA_903889655.1 uncultured Alphaproteobacteria bacterium
CGATCGAGGTTCAGCGTCCGAAGATCAGAAGCAGCACGACAACGGCAATGATGAGCCCCGTGCCCCAGATCCAGGGCGAGATGCCCTGGCCGGCTTCCTCGTCCGGGATCATGGGAACGCCGGTCGGCGCGATGGCGTCCTGATCGGGCGACTTGGCGAGACTCTCGTCCAGTTCGTCCTGTGTGGGCTGCTCCACTTTGGTGCCTCCAAGGGCTTTCGAGAAATTACCGAAAAACTCGTCGGCGAGTTTCGACGCCGTCGAGTCGATGAAACGCTGGCCGATCTGGGCGAGCTTGCCGCCGATCTGCGCATTGACCTTATAGCTCAGCACCGTCACGCCGTTGTCGTCCGTCAGGCGCACCTGCGCGGAACCCTTGGCGAAACCGGCCGCGCCGCCATTGCCCTCGCCGGTGAGCGTATAGCCATTCGGCGGATCGATGTCGGTGAGTTTCACCTTGCCCTTGAAGCGGGCGCTGACCGGGCCGACCTTGGCCTTGGCCACCGCCTCGAACTCGTCGTCGGCGATCTTGTCGACCGACTCGGCCCCGGGGATGGTGTCGCGCAGCACCTGTGCGTCGTTGAGAGCCGCCCACACGGTCTCGCGCGGTGCCGGAATTCTGTATTCGCCGGACATGTCCATGGGGGGCTCCTTCTGCTCGGGACTTTAAGGCCCTATAGGTAAGTCAGCGCCAGCGCGATGCCAAGAAGAACCGCAATCCAGAGCACCATGGCACCCGTCGGCGAGGTCCGCGCGAGAATGCCCTCAGGCCCATGCGTGCGGTAGACGGTCACGAGCAGCCTGTCGATGCGATAGCGGGATTGCCGGGCAAGTTCGCGCCAGCCGGATTGAACCCAATCCGCGACAAGCACGATCACCCCCGGCAGCAGCCGGCGATAGAGCCAGTCGAAGTCGAGATTGATCGAACGCAGCTCCGCCGGATAGAAGCCGGACCGGATCAGCACCGCGAAGGCGAGCGCCGCGAAGAACAGCAGTTGCAACTGTGTGACGACGTGGTCGGTCGTATAGGGGTGATAGTCGACCGGATAGGGCAGCAGCGCATAAAGCGGTTCCGGCCAGATGCCGATCCCGATGCAGAGCGCCGCCGCGAACCCCATGGCCACCAGCATGTGCAAGGGTGCTTCCTTGACCTTGAGCCCCCGGTCGTGGCCGAAGAACATCGAATAGGGAATCTTGATGCCCGAATGTTCGAGCACGCCGACGGACGCCGCCATCAGCACCAGCCAGACAATGAAATGCCCGGTGTCGGCACTCGCCGACAGCACCAGGCTCTTCGAGACAAAGCCCGAAAAAAGCGGAAAAGCCGAGATCGACATCGCGCCGATGATGCAGAAGACCATGGTGAACGGCATCGACTTCCACAAGCCGCCGAGTTCGGAGGCTTTGGCCGTGCCGGTCCGGTACATGACCGCACCGACGCTCATGAAGAGAAGGCCCTTGTAGATGACATGCGCGAAGGCATGCGCCACTGTGCCGTCGAGAGCGAGCGGCGTGCCGATGCCGATGCCGACGACCATGAAGCCGATCTGGTTGTTGATGCTGTAGGCGAGCACCCGGCGGAGGTTGTTCTCGATCGCGGCGAAGAAGACCGGAAAGAGCGTCATCGCTGCGCCGATATAGATCAGACATTCGGTGCCCGCGAAGCCCCGCGCCAGCGCATAGACGGCGAGCTTGGTGGTGAAGGCCGAGAGCGTCACCGATCCGGTCAGCGTCGCCGCGGGATAGGAATCCTGCAGCCAGTTATGCAGCAACGGGAAGGCGCATTTGATGCCGAAGGAGAGGAAGATCAGCCATGTCCCGAGACTGTCGAGCTCCATATGCTCGAAGGCGATGGAGCCTGTCTGCTGATACCGCAGGATGAGCCCCGCGAGCAGCAGCAGCCCCGAACCGATCTGAATGGCGAGATAGCGCAAACCCGTGTGGTAGGCGCCTTCCGTATGTCGCGTCCAGATCAGAAAGACGGAGGCGAGCGCCGTTCCTTCCCAGAAAATGAAGAGCGTCACGAGATCGGCGGCAAAGACCGCGCCGATGGCAGCGCCCGCATAGACGAGGCTCGCCGCCTGCTCCAGCCGGTCGCGCAAATGGAAAGCAAAGAGCAGCGACAGGAATGCGGCGAGCGAGAACACCAGCGCGAAGACGAAGGAAAGAGCGTCGAGCCGCATCAGGCCGAGATGCAGATCGAAAATATCGAGACGGCCATAGGTCGCGTAAGGCAGCGACAAGAATGTCGCGAGCGCAACGAGCGGCATGGCCAGCAGGATGATCGCGCGCGGAATGCGCCACGGTATCAGCACCGCAAAGGCGCCGGCGATATAGACGAGAGCGGGCGACATGATCTCAGGCATCGCGCGCCTCGCTTGTTTCGCTGCCCGCGGAGTGTTCGTCTTCCTGATCGGTTGCGTGATCGCCGTAATAGTCTTCGGGCCGCAGGATCAATCGGCGGAGAGCCTTCGAAAGGAAGATCAGCAGCGCATAGATGACGAAGCCGAAGGCCGCGAAGAACAGCGGCATATGCTCGACCTCGAAATGTCCGTGCGGCGCGCGGACAAAATCCGCGCCGGCAAGCAGCAGGCAGATGGTACCGAGGCCGATCAGAACCTTGTTGGTGATATATCCCTTCATGGCGCGGCCTCCGGTGCGACGGCGAGCAGGGGAATGCGCAACAGGAAGCCGTAAATCTCATTGCCGAAGAAGAAGAGCGCCAGACATCCGATGGCGGTGATGCAGATCGGAAGCAGGCAGAGATAAGGCGCTTCGGCGATCCCGGCCGGCGCGACGGCAGCGGCGCTCAAGGTATTTGGAAAGCGCGGCGGCATGAACAGCGCCTTGCCCGCGACCGGCAGCAGATAGAAAACGCTGAGCAGCGAACCGATCGCCAGCACACCGATCAGGAATGTCTGTCCCGCATCCGCGGCGCCCATCAGCAGGAACCATTTGCTCCAGGCGCCGCCGAGCGGCGGCAGCCCGATAATGCTGAAAGATGCAATCAGAAACGCCGTGAAGGTGACCGGCATCTGCCGCCCGAGCCCCGTCATTTCGCTGACGCGGGTCTTGTGCGTCGTGACATAGATCGCGCCGGCGCACATGAAGAGCGTGATCTTCGCCATCGCATGCATGACCATCTGCATGGTGCCGCCGATGATCCCCATCTGGTTAGCAAGCGCCATGCCGAGCGTCACATAGGCAAGCTGGCTGACCGTCGAATAGGCGAGCCGCGCCTTGAGATCGTCCTTGGTGAGCGCGATGACGGCGGAGATGATGAGCGACGCGGCGGCTGCCCATGCGAGCCAGATCGACGCGCCCGTCCGCGACATGTATTCGATGCCGAAGATATAGATGCCGACCTTGAGCATCGTGAAGACGCCCGCTTTCACCACGGCGACGGCGTGGAGCAGCGCACTCACCGGCGTCGGGGCGACCATCGCGGATGGCAACCAGCGGTGGAATGGCATCAGCGCAGCCTTGCCGATGCCGAATGCGAAAAGCGCCAGCAGCACCGGCGCGAAAGCTGGATCGACCCGGCCGTCGAGAACGCCACCCGGAAAGAAGTCGAGCGTCGCCGTCGCGGTCCAGACCCAGATGATCGCCGGCAGGAAAAGGCAGATCGAGGTGGCGAGCAGGATCGTGAGATAGGTCCGCGCCCCGGCCCGCGCTTCCGGTGTGCCCTTATGCGCGACCAGCGGGTAGGTCGACAGCGTCAGCACTTCGTAGAAAATGAAAAGCGTGAAAAGATTGCCCGCCAAGGCGATGCCGAGCGATGCCCCGATGGCAAGCGCAAAGCAGATTGCAAAGCGCGTCTGATGCTCTTCCTCGTTCGCCCTCATATAGCCGATGGCGTAAACGGCGACGACGATCCAGAGCCCTGAGGCGAGCAGGGCGAAGACCATGCCGAGCGGTTCGACCCCGAAGGCGATGAAAAGGCCTGGCATCAGCTCGAAGAGCCCGACGCTGGTGTCGGCTGCGGCGAGGAATCCGCGCAGCACCAGAAGTACCAGTGCAAAAGTGACGATCGCGGTTATGACGCTCGCGGCATCGCGCGCATTCGGCCAGCGTCCGAGCGCGCCGATCAGCACCGTCGCGGAGAGCGGCAGGAAGATCGCGAGGTAAAGCGCGAAGGAAGGGGTCATGCGCGCCTCACTGCCAGAAAATGTTGGAGGCGCCGATCAGCGCATTGGCGGCGCGGCTCGCCGCCGTACTCGTCATGCTCGCATCGATACCGAAATAGATACTGAAGCCGACCAGAATCCACATCGGTAGAAGCATCGAAAGCGGCGCCTCCTTGCGCACCACGCCGGCGGGCGTTTCGCGCAGATAGGCCGTCTCGACGACGCGCCAGACATAGGCAAAGGAAAGAAGCGACGAGGCGACGATCAGGAAGGCGACCGGCCACCAGCCCTCGCCGATGAAGGCCTCGACCAGATACCATTTGCTGACGAAGCCGACGGTGAGTGGCACGCCCACGAGGCTGAAGCCGGCGACCACGAAAGCCGCCGTCGTCAGCGGCATGTCGCGCCCGACGCCGCGCAGCTCGCGGATGGAGGTCGTGCCCGCTTGCAGCAGGAAGCATCCGGCCGCCATGAAAAGCGCCGCCTTGGTGACGGCGTGATTGAAAAGGTGGATGACGGCGGCCATCACGCCGGTATGCGAGATCAGTGCGAGCCCGAGCAGCATGTAGCCGATCTGTGCGATGCTCGAATAGGCAAGCATGCGCTTCAGATCGTCCTGGAAGATCGCGACCGTCGAAGCGACGAGAATGCCGATCATGGCGAGCGGCAGCACAAGGAAGCGCACGACCTCCGCTTCGAAGCCGAAACTGAAACCGAACACTGTGAAGAGAAACCGCGCCAGCACATAGATCATGACTTTCGTCGCGGTCGCCGACAGGAAGGCGGTGACGGCCGACGGCGCGCGGGCATAGGCATCCGGCAACCAGAGATGCAACGGGAACATCGCGAGCTTGAGCGCGAGCCCGATCAGCACGAAGGAAAACGCCGTGCGCAGCGTCCGGTTGTCTCCATGGTCGAAGAGGCGCTGCGAAAGGTCGGCCATGTTCAGCGTGCCGGTCAGCATGTAGAGCATGCCGAGGCCGATGACGAAGAAGGTCGCGCCGATCGTTCCCATGATGAGATAGTTGTAGGCGGCCGTCAGCGCGCGCCGGTCGCGGTCGGCGCCGGTCGCGATCAACGCATAAGCCGACAGCGACGAGATTTCGAGAAAGACGAAGACGTTGAACGCGTCGCCGGTGATGGTGACGCCCAGAAGACCGGTCAGACAGAGAAGGAAG
>CAISYL010000089.1 GCA_903889655.1 uncultured Alphaproteobacteria bacterium
AATGGCCGATCGGCGATCCGGGCCGTCCGGGTTTCCACTTCTGCGGCCGCGGCGCGGATTCCGGTGCGCCCTATTGCGCCGAGCATGCGCGGCTCGCCTATCAGCCCGTGCAGCCGCGTCGCAATCGCGAGCGCGACCGGATGCGCAAGGACAGCTACGCGATCTGACATCGCGACGGCTCGACAAAGGACCGGCGACCCGATTTTCGGGGACGCCGGTTTTTTGTTGTCCGGACAGCCACAGGATTTTCACGGGATTTTCCGCTCGGGCACACTACATGTTCGCGAGTGCCATTCAGACGCGAGAGGAAGCCGATGAGCCAGTTGTTCCAGCCCTTCAAGCTTGGGGGGCTTTCCCTCGAAAACCGCGTCGTCATCGCGCCGATGTGTCAGTATTCGGCGGACGAAGGCGCGGCCACCGACTGGCACATGATCCATCTCGGCCATCTGGCGCTTTCAGGCGCCGGCCTTCTCATCATCGAGGCGACGGCGGTCGAACCCGTGGGCCGCATCACGCCGGCCGATCTCGGGCTCTATTCGGACCGCACCGAGGAAGCGCTCGCCCGCGTGCTGCGCGCGATCCGCGCCTATTCGCCGATCCCCGTTTCCATCCAGCTTGCCCATGCGGGCCGCAAGGCCTCGTGCCAGGTGCCCTGGGAGGGCGGCAAGCAGATCCCCCGTGGCGAAGGCGGCTGGCAGACGGTCGCGCCCTCCGCCGTCCCCTACGACCACGGCGAGGCGTCGCCCGAGGCGCTCGACGCCGCCGGCCTCGAACGGGTGAAGGACGCCTTCGTCGCCGCCGCGCGCCGCGCCGTGCGCCTCGGCCTCGACGCCATCGAGCTTCACGGCGCCCATGGCTATCTGCTGCATGAATTCCTGTCGCCGCTGTCCAACCGCCGCGACGACGCCTATGGCGGCTCGCTCGACAACCGCTTGCGCTTCCCGCTCGAAATCTTCGATGCGGTGCGCGCCGCCGTGCCCGCCCATGTGCCGGTCGGCATCCGCGTCTCGGCCAGCGACTGGGCGGAAGGGGGCTGGGATATCGAACAGACGATCGCGCTGGCCCATCAACTCGAAAAGCGGAACTGCGCCTATATCCACGCTTCGAGCGCCGGCCTGACGCCCGCGCAGAAGATCACCCTCCGGCCCGGCTATCAGGTGCCCTTCGCCGAGGCGTTGAAGCGCGAAACGACGCTTCCCGTGATCGCGGTGGGGCTCATTACCGAGCCGGCGGAGGCGGAGGACATCGTCGCGTCGGGCAAGGCCGACATGGTGGCGCTGGCGCGTGCCATGCTCTTCGACCCGCGCTGGCCCTGGCATGCGGCGGCGGAACTCGGCGCGCAGGTCCACGCCCCGAACCAGTATCTCCGCTCGCAGCCGCGCGAATTCAAAACACTGTTCAAGTCGAACGGTTGAGCGCCGCCCGCCATCGACGCGGGGTTCAGCCCCGGAACTGCTCGTCGAGCGAATAGCCGGCCGAGCGGACGGTGCGGATCGGATCCTTCTCGCCCTTCTCGTTGAGCGCCTTCCTGAGGCGTCCCACATGCACGTCGACGGTGCGTGCCTCGACATAGACGTCGGAGCCCCAGACGGCATCGAGAAGCTGCTCGCGGCTGAAGACGCGGCCGGGATGCTGGATCAGGTGATCGAGAAGCCGGTACTCGGTCGGCCCCAGATGCACCTCGCGCTCGGCACGGCGCACACGGTGCGCGGCGCGGTCGATGACGATGTCGCCGAAGGTCACGAGGTCTTCGGTGAGGGCCGGGCGGATGCGGCGCATCACGGCGCGGATGCGCGCCAGAAGCTCCGTCATCGAGAAGGGCTTCGTCACATAGTCGTCGGCGCCGATGTCGAGGCCGCGGATGCGGTCCGCTTCCTCGCCGCGCGCCGTGATCATGATGATCGGCAGGTTGCGCGTCTCGGGACGGCCGCGAAGGCGCCGGCAAAGCTCGATGCCGGAGAGACCGGGCAGCATCCAGTCGAGCAGCACGAGATCGGGCGTCACCTCGCGGATCAGCATCGCCGCCTCTTCGCCGTCTCCGGCGGCCACGACCTTGTAGCCTTCCTTGTCGAGGTTGTACTGAAGCAGCGTCGACAGCGCCTCTTCATCCTCGACGATCATCACGGTCGGCTTCATTCGCCGTTCGAATACTGCCGCCGGCTGCTCGCGGTCCTGCGTGATCGCCATTGCCATCAGATCCTCGTCTTCAATTCACTCAAGCGCCGACAGCGGTCGAGCTTGTCTTGTCGCCTTTCGGCCTGTCGTCGACGACGTGTTCGCCCGTCACCACGTAGCGCACCGTCTCGGCGACGTTGGTCGCATGGTCGCCGATGCGTTCGATGTTCTTGGCGATGAAAAGAAGATGCGTGCAGACGCCGATGGTGCGCGGATCTTCCATCATGTAGGTGAGCAACTCGCGGAACACCGAGTTGTACATCTCGTCGATTTCCTCGTCGCCGCGCCACACTTCCATGGCCGCCTGCGCGTCGCGGTTCGAGAAGGCGTCGAGCACCGATTTGAGCTGGCCCTGCGCGAGCCGTCCCATGCGGGCGATGCCCTGGATCAGTCGCACGGGCGTGTCGAAATCGCCCTGAATGACCAGCGCGCGCTTGGCGATGTTCTTGGCCAGATCGCCGATGCGCTCGAGATCGCTCGAAATCTTGATCGCCGCGATCGCTTCGCGAAGATCCGACGCCATCGGCTGACGGAGGGCGATGACGCGGACGGCGCGTGCCTCGATCTCGGCCTCGAGGGTGTCGATGCGGCGGTCGTCCTGAACGGTCCGTTCGGCAAGCTGGCTGTCGCGGCGGGACATGCTCTCGATCGCACCGGCAAGCTGGGCTTCGGTCAGCCCGCCCATCTGGGCAATGCTCGCGGTGATGCCGTCGAGTTCCTCCTGGAAGGACTTCACTGTGTGATCGGTCACGCCTCGTCTCCTCTGCCAGCGGCCGGGTCGCCGCCTGACTTCTGCCCGCCGCGTATCGTTTGCGTGGGCAACCTAATGCGCCGGTACAAATAGTTCATGACGGTTGAATGTCACTTATGTGACAGCCGCCATTTTAGCCCCGAAATCTATGATCTGCCGAGAGCTAAGACGCAAATTCTGGGGAAAGGACGATCAGGCCGCCGACGAACCTGTCAAAGATGCGCTGGAAGGCGTTTTGGGGGCCAGGGACAGGCGATCGTCCGCCGCCACCGGGATCAGGACCGAGAAGACGGTTCCGTGGCCAAGTTCGCTGTCGATCGCCAGAGTGCCCTCGTGGCGGTTGACGATGTGCTTGACGATGGCGAGGCCGAGGCCCGTGCCGCCCTTGGCGCGGCTCGCCGCCGCGTCGACCCGGTAGAAACGCTCGGTCAGACGCGGCAGATGCTCGCGCGAAATGCCGGGGCCGAAATCGCGCACCGTCATGCGGACCACGGGCTTGCCCGCCCGCGTATCGGGCGCAAGCGTGATCTCGACGCGCTTGCCGGAGCGGCCGTAACGCAGCGCATTGTCGGCGAGATTCTGCACGACCTGGCTCAGCTCGTCGCGATCGCCGCGGACCTTGGGCAGGTTGGCCGGCGCCGAAACGGCGATCTCGACGCCGTTCTGCTCGGCGAGCGGCGTCAACCCGTCCGTCACGTCGCTGACGACGCCGAGAAGATCGACGACCTGATCCGGGCGCACATGCTCCCGAAGTTCGATGCGCGACAGCGACAGCAGATCCTCGATCAGGCGGCGCATGCGCCCGGCCTGTTCGGACATGATTTCGAGGAAGCGGGCCTGCGCCTGCGGATCGTCCTTGGCGTGCCCCCGAAGCGTGTCGATGAAGCCCGACAGCGAGGCCAGCGGGGTTTTCAACTCGTGGCTTGCATTGGCCACGAAGTCGACCCGCATCGCTTCAACGCGTCGCATATCGGTCATGTCGTGGAGCAGCACCAGAACGGGCCGGCTGCGGCGGCGGCGCGCCGGATCGACGCCGGCGACGATCGGCGCCTCGATCTCGATGGGCGAGACGAAGGCATTGTAGTGCCGTTCGACCGGAACCGGCACGCTGTACTCGATGCTGCGGGCGCCGCCGCCCTTCAACACCTCGTCGATCGCGGTGATGAGCGGCGCGCTGCGCAGCACGGTCGCCACATGCTTGCCGGTGGGTGTCGGCCCCACCAGCACGCCGGCGGCGGTATTGGCGAGCGTCACCCGTCCCGTTCCATCGACGATGATGAGGGGGTCGGGAAGTTCGTTCAGTATGGTGAGCCCCGCTCCGGAGCCGAGCAACGCGGCCGCGGAAAGCGGCTGCGTCGCCAGCGTGCGGGTGGCGGTCTTGGCTTCGCCGGACAGCATGCCCCTGATGAGGGCGACGGCGGCGAGCGCGACGAAGCCGAAGACGGCCGGCCAGACATGCAGCGTGCCGGTCAAAGCAAGCAGCGCGAAAACGATCGCGGAGGCGACGATGAAGGTTCTGGCGCCGGTCCAGCCGTCGACCAACCCTCGCGCCTTGCCCTGCATGAACCCCGTCTCGCTATCCGCCGTCGCCATGTCCTTCGCCTGTTTCATCCGCCGGGCTGCGAATCACTTCACGCGCCGAAGTCCCAGCTCATGCCATCGTGGTAACACTTGAGTACGCTCTTCGCGATGACAATACGATGAACTTCATCGGGCCCGTCGGCGATGCGCAATGTGCGCGCACCCATATACATGCCGGCGAGCGGCGTATCGCCTGAAACGCCCATCGCCCCATGGACCTGGATCGCTCGATCCACCACCCGCTCGAAAGCGGCCGGCACGAAGATCTTGATCGCCGAAATATCGATCCGGGAATCGTGTCCGGCTTCCATCTTGTGCGCGCAATCGATGGTCATGAGGCGGGCAGCCTGGATATCCATGTAACTGTCGGCGATGAAACCCTGGATGAACTGCTTTGTTTCCAGTTTCCCACCGTGAACTTCTCGTGTCATGGCGCGCTTGCACATCAGATCGAAGGCCCGCCACATCTGGCCGATCGAATTCATGCAGTGAAAGACCCGCCCCTCGCCGAGCCTGTCCTGCGCCGCCTGATGGCCGGTTCCGGTACGGCCGAGCTGATTTTCGACCGGCACACGGACGTTCTCGTAGCGGATCTCGCAATGGTCGCCGCCTGTGTGCCCCCAGACCGGCACCGAGCGGATGATGTTCACGCCGGGCGTGTCCATCGGCACGATGATCTGGGTCATCTTGTCTTTGGTGCCGCCTTTTCCGTCAGCCTGCTCCGTCCGGCACATGACGATGGCGATATGGGCGGCGCGCGCATTCGAGGTGAACCACTTGTGTCCGTTGATGACCCAATGGTCGCCGTCGCGCACGGCGCGTGTCTGGAGCGCATAGGGGTCGGAGCCCGGCTGGTCCGGCTCGGTCATCGAGAAGCAGCTTTCGATCTCGCCCCGGATCAACGGCTCCAGCCATTTTTTCTTCTGCTCGGGCGTACCGTATTTCAGCAGGATTTTCTGGTTGCCGGAATTGGGCGCGACGACGCCGAAAAGCCGCGCCGAAAAGGGCGACCAGGCGAGGATTTCATTCATATAGGCATGCTTCAGGAAGCCGATGCCCATGCCGCCATATTCCTCCGGCAGATGCGGCGCCCACAGACCGTTATCCTTGACCTTCGCGACGATCTTCTCGCGCACGGCCTTGCCGTCCTCATTGCCGCGGTAGAGCACGGATTCGTTCGGAATGATGTCCTCCGAGACGATCTTCGCCGTCAGAAGGCGGATATCGTTGATGTCGTCGCCCAATCCCGGAATCGGCTGAACCTGCATGACTTCCTCCCATTTCTCTTTTGTATTTCCCCGAATATTCACGAGGGCGGTCCAGGAAACCAGCATTTTGCGAACATAACTCCGCATCTTCCGGGCCATTGCCCGGAATACCTCCCCCATCATCCACGCGACCATGCCCATCGGCGCAGCCCCCTCTTCCATCGAACCTCGACGGAATATGGGGTCGCCCGAGGGTGCGGGGATAAGTTTGGAAAATGGCGGAAACCCGCCGGCCCGGTCGGGCCGGCGGCTCGGCGGGCCTGCTTCCTCAGCGGTAGCGGCCGGTGCTCAAATCATGCTCGCCGCGCTCATGGATGATATTCGCGCGGCCGACGAGCAGATCGTCCACGGCGCCGATGCGCTTCACATCCTTGTCGGCATAAGGCAGCGAGTGGAGCACGTAGCGCATCGCATTGAGCCGCGCGCGCTTCTTGTCGTCCGACTTCACGACCGTCCAGGGCGAGTCGGCCGTGTCGGTGTGAAAAAACATGGCCTCCTTGGCCTTGGTGTAGTCGTCCCATTTATCGAGCGACGCAAGGTCGATCGGCGAAAGCTTCCATTGCTTCAGCGGATGATGCTTGCGCTCCTTGAAGCGACGGCGCTGTTCCTCGCGGCTCACCGAAAACCAGAACTTGATGAGGTGGATACCGCTGCGCACCAGGTTGCGTTCGAATTCCGGCGTCTGCCGCAGGAACTCCTCATACTCGGCCTGCGAGCAGAAGCCCATGACGCGCTCGACACCGGCGCGGTTGTACCAGCTGCGGTCGAACATCGAGATTTCGCCGGTCGTCGGCAGATGCTGGGCATAGCGCTGGAAATACCATTGGCCGCGCTCGACCTCGCTCGGCTTTTCGAGCGCGACGACGCGCGCGCCCCGTGGATTGAGATGCTCCATGAAGCGTTTGATGGCGCCGCCCTTGCCGGCCGCGTCCCGACCCTCGAACAGGATGATGACCCGCTGCTGCGAGTCCTTCACCCAGGCCTGCAGCTTGAGAAGTTCCGTCTGGAGACGGAACTTCTGCTCCTCGTAATCGCGACGGAGCATCTTGTACTTGTAGGGGTAGCTGCCGCGCCGCCAATCGTCGGCGAGTTCGTCGCTGGTGCGTTTCAGGGCAGGCTTGGTCAACCCCTCGCCAAGCGTGGCCTGCACGCTCAACGCATCGTCGGGAGCGTCGCCGGCCAGGATGGCCTGCACGGGCTCGCTCTGCGGCGTCAGCACCGGCGGGCCGTCCATGATGGTCTTCAGCGCGGCGAGCTGGGCTTCCCGCGCCGCATCCAGCGCCTGCTCGATCTGATAATGGCGCACACCGGCGGGCGTGAGGTTCGGCGCGACATCGCCCTGGCTGATCAGATCGTGATCCTTCCGGGATGGCTTCGGCGGCGACGCCACGGCCTCGCCCTGCTGCTCGATGCTTTGTTTTCGTCCGGTCGTGCCGCTCATGAGGCGCCCTCTTTAAAGATCACAAGTCCATCACATCCAAAACGACCGGCGTTGACCGCAGGTAAAGAGAGCACTACCGCGACAATTCGCCTTGCATTCGCGGCAGACAAACGCCTTCTCTACTTGTTGAAAGCCGGATTTTCTTAAGCATAAAAACAGTCGTTGCATCGTCCGGTCCGCGAAAGGCGGCTAACGAGGCCTGATGACATTCATGTGGATTTCCGTAAGTTAGCGGCTAAGCAGAATCGGCATTACTTGACTTGAGGAACTCCCATGACCGACATCCGGGGCAAGACCGCGGTGATCACAGGCGCTGCCAGCGGCATCGGCCGGGCGACCGCCGTCGCCCTTGCACGCGAAGGCGCCCGCGTCGCCGCCGTCGATCTCGACCGGGCGGGGCTTGCGGAAACCGCCTCGCGCATTGCGGCCATCGGCGGCGAGGTCACGACCTATCTGGTCGACGTCGCCTCGCGCGACGCGGTCTATGCCTTCGCCCAGGAGATCGAGAGCGCCTTCGGCGGCGCGGACATCGTCATCAACAATGCCGGCGTCGCGCAGGTCGCCAGCGTCGAGGAACTCGCCTATGAAGATTTCGAATGGGTGATGAACATCGATTTCTGGGGCATGGTCTACGGCACCAAGGCCTTTCTGCCGCAGCTTCGCGCGAAGGGCGCTGGCCATATCGTCAACGTATCGAGCATCTTCGGGCTTTTCTCGGTGCCGACGCAGGCCGCCTATAATTCCGCGAAATTCGCCGTGCGCGGCTTCACCGAGGCCCTGCGCCACGAGATGCGCGGCACCGGCATCGCCGTCTCCTGCGTCCATCCGGGCGGCATCAAGACCAACATCATGCGCAATGCGCGCTTCCTTCAAAGCGTCCAGACGACCGTGCGCGAGGAAGCGGCTTCGGGCTTCGACCGTCTCGCGCGCACCACACCCGACCGCGCGGCCGAAGTCATCATCGCCGGCATCAAGAAGGACAAGGGCCGCATCCTGATCGGCGTGGACGCGAAAATCCTCGACATCATCCAGCGGCTGATGCCGGCCTCCTACGGGCGGCTCCTCTTCCGCCAGGGAATGGGGATCGGTGCATTGACGAGCGGCGAACCCGCCAGCAGCGGGACCTGAGACCTTTTGGGGCCGGACGCGCGATGCGCTAGTGTCGGAAAAAACAACACGGACGCATCATGTCGCAGCCGGCTTCGAATCCCATCGGCCCCTCCTCGCAATTCTATTTCTCGCAGCGCCTTCGCCTTCACTATGTCGATTGGGGCAATGAGAGCGCGCCGCCGCTCCTCCTCGTGCATGGCGCGCGGGATCATTGCCGCAACTGGGACTGGGTCGCAGCCGGATTGCGCGACCGCTATCACATCATCGCGCCCGATCTCAGGGGGCATGGCGATAGCCAGTGGATGGTTGGCGGCACCTATGAGTTCAACGATTACGTCTACGACATCGCGCAGCTCATCCATCAGAAGGGCCTCGCGCCGCTGACGATCCTCGCTCATTCGATGGGTGGCGCGATTGCGCTGCGCTATGCCGGGCTTTATCCCGAAACCGTAAAGAAACTCGTCGCCATCGAAGGTCTCGGGCCGAGCCCCAAGATGATCGCCGAACGCATGGGCGGCAGCACCGACGACCGCCTGCGCAAATGGATCGACGAGATGCGCACGCTCTCCGCGCGCCAGCCGCGCCGCTATGCTTCCATCGAGGAGGCGTGGAAGCGGATGCAGACCGAGAACCCGCACCTCTCGCCCGAACGCGCACGCCATCTCACCGTTCACGGGGTCAACCAGAACGAAGACGGCACCTATAGCTGGAAGTTCGACAATTACACGCGGGCCTTTTCACCCGTCGGTTTCGATGAGAAGACGACGACGCTGCTCTGGTCGCGCATCGCCTGTCCGACGCTTCTCATTCGCGGCACCGAAAGCTGGGCGAGCGACCCCGTCGCCGACGGTCGCGCGGCGCATTTCAAAAATGCCCGCGTCGCGGCCATCGAAGGCGCCGGACACTGGGTGCATCACGACAAGCTCGATGAGTTCATGAAACTCGCGAAGGACTTTCTCGGCGAATAGCCGGTCGTCACTTCTTCTTTTTCGACACGCGCTTCAGTGCGTCCAGCGTCTGCGCCGATACGGGCGCCTTCAGGAAGCCGACGATCGAGTCGAAGAGGTTGGCGACGAAGAGCGCGCGGGCCGCAGCTTCGCCCGTGCCGTCGTGATGGCGCGTCCAGATCGCCAGCGAACTCACCGCCATCTCGACCAAGAAACGCTGCCGCTGAATGGCAATCTCCGGCGGCAGGTCGCCCAGCGCCGCCGAGATCAAGGAATTCGTCTGCAGGATGCCCCCGAGATCGCTGCGCAACGCGATGCCCGGCAGGTCGATGTCGGGATCGTTCAGCATCTGCGCGAGGAAACGCACGAAGCGAACGCCGTCCTCGGTTTCCAGCAGTTCGACCATCGGCAGGAAGGAGGCGGATACGACGGCGCGCAGATCGCCCTCTCGCCCTTCGTTGAGCAATTCGCTCAGATAGGCGACGCGGCGCTCGTCGATTGCCTTGGCGCGATAGACGAGGATCGCTTCGAGGAGCGCCGTTTTCGATCCGAAGTGATAATGGAGGGCGGACTCGTTGCGCTGGCCCGCCGCTTCGTTGATCTCCTTCAGCGTAACGCCGTGAATCCCCCGCTCGCCGAACAGTTTTTCGGCGGCGAGAATGAGCCGCGTCCGCGTCTCGCCCCGTCGGGTCGTGGTGGGTTCTTTCTGCTGCATGCGCTCACACTAATGATGTCCATTAATACGGTCAAGATGGCTTCGATCACCGGGCGATCCCTGTATGATCCCCGCCATGCATCGATCAGGATTGCACGCCCTCGGGCAATGGCGAGGGCGTTTTCTTTGCGCGGTCGCGCGTCGCCTTCGGCCCTGGCTGGATCATATCCATGCCTTGCGGAAAAGCATGTGGGCGCGGAGCGCCGCCGCCGCGTGCCGGCACGAATTCGCGCCCGCCGCCGGCCTCGCGCTGATGTCGCTCGTCGCGGCCATTGTGTTGTTCTCGCCGTCGCGCGCCGCGGAAGTCGCGCAAGCCAACGCACGTGAAAAACCGTCGGGGCAGTTCGGTTTCGACACGCGCGTCGACGGCGCCAACCTTCCGGACACTCTGCGCGGACTTCTTACCGACAATATCCAGCTCGGCAAGGGCAAGGCACCGCCGCCCGCGACGCTCGGGCAATTGCGCCGCCGCGCGGCGGAAGATGCCGACCGGCTGAACGACGTGCTCAGATCGGAGGCCTATTACAATGGCCGCGTCGAGGTCGCGATCCAGGAAGCGCAAGGCGGGCGCTTCGACGTCGTCTTTCAGGTGACGCTCGGTCCGCGCGTCACGATCCACAGCTTCGCGATTGTCTATGACGACCGCCCCTCCGACATGGCCGCGCTGCCGCAGGACGGCAAGGCGCTCGGCCTGAAGCGCACCAGCCCGGCGCGCGCGCAGCGTGTGATCGATCTCACCGCCGCCGCGATGACCTTTCTCGAAAATCACGGACATCCGCGCCCGAAGCTCGCCGAACGAAAAGTCGTCGTCGATCTCGCCGCCAACCAGGCCGATATCACACTGAGGATCGTCGCCGGTCCGCTGCAGCATTTCGGCGATCTTGCGATCTCGAATGGCGGTCGGACGAAGACAAGCTATGTCCGCTCGCTGGCGAAGTTCAAGCAGGGCGATATATACGACCGCAGCAAGGCGGAGGCGACGGTGACGGCGCTCCGCGCCACCGGGCTTTTCGATCAGGTCACGCTCGACGCCGTCGAGACGCCGGGCGACAGCGTGCCGCAGAAGCTGACGCTCACCGAACGGCCTCACAGGTCCGTCGGTGTCGGCGCCCGCTGGTCGTCCGATCAGGGACCGGGCGTCACAACTTTCTGGGAACATCGCAATCTCTTCGGCGCCGCCGAGAAGCTTCATCTCGATCTCATCGTCGCGCAGCAGGAACAACTCTTCGGCGCGCATTTCAACAAGCCGCGCTTTCTCCGCGAGGACCAGAACCTCCTCGCGGATTTCGAGATCGCGCATGAAATCACCGACGCCTATCACGAGAACCGCATAAAGACCGTGGCGGCGCTCGCCCGCAAGCTGCGCGAGAACCTCGAAGCGAGCGCCGGCCTTTCCTTCGAGATCGAACGAACGACGGACAGCACCGGCTATCATGCCTACGAGCTTTTCGGCATTCCGCTGACGGGCCGCTATGACGGCAGCGACGCTCTGCTCGATCCGACCGAAGGCGTGCGCCTCGGTCTTGCCGTCACGCCTTACGGCGGTACGAGCGACGGCACGCCGACGACCTTCGTCAAGCTCGAGACGACCGGTTCCACCTATTGGAGCTTCGGCCGGCGGCCCGATCTCACATTGGCCTTTCGCGGCCGCTACGGCTCGATGCTGGCGCAGCAGACAGGCGACGTGCCGGGCTCGATCCGTTTCTACGCAGGTGGCGGCGGCTCGATCCGGGGTTACGGTTATCAACTCGTCGGGCCTCTCGATTCCAATCACGATCCGCTCGGCGCGCGCTCCGTGCTCGAAGCCAGCGCCGAAGCGCGTTACCGCGTGACGAAGGACATCGGCGTCGTCGCCTTTCTCGACGGCGGCAATGCCTGGTCGACGCCGACGCCGAAATTCAGCGAGCCCTTGCGCTTCGGCACCGGCATCGGACTGCGCTACTACACGCCCATCGGTCCGATCAGAGCCGATATCGGCGTCCCGCTGAACCGGCGGCCCGGTATCGACAATGCCTTCCAGGTCTATTTCTCGCTGGGGCAGGCTTTCTGATGGCGCGAGCGAACACACCCGATATCGGCCAGACCACCGGCCTCGTCCGCGCCATCGGCGCCATCGCCCTCGCGCTCGTCGCAACGGTGCTCGCCCTTGTCGCGCTGACGCTCGTCGCCTTGCAATTGCCGCCTGTGCGCCAGGGCCTGCTCGGCTTCGCGCTCGACGCGGTCAATCGCAATGGCACGAAAGTCGAGATCGGCGGCATCGAGGGAGACTGGCCGGGACATCTCGTCCTGCGAGGACTTCGCGTCGGCGATGCCCAAGGTGTCTGGCTTTCCGCGGACGAAGCTCAACTCGACTGGCAGCCAACCGCGCTTCTCGCGGGCACGCTTCATGTCGAACGTCTCTCCGTCACAGCGCTCGATATTGCGCGCGCGCCGGTGAGTAGCGCGCCTTCATCAGCTTCCGCCGGTGGCGTCGGCCTCCCCGTACTTCCTATCGAACTCCGGATAGATGAGGCGAAGCTCGAAAAGCTGACGCTGGGAAATCGGCTCGCGGGTCTCACGGACAAAGGCAGGCTCGCGCAGCTCGACGCAACCGCCCGCATCGGATTCGGCACAAGCCGTCTCGACCTGACGCTTGCGGCACAGCGGACGGACGGCGTTCCCGGCAAGATCGATGCGAAGATATTCTTCGACCGCAGGCAGCGCGGACTCGATGCAACGGTTTCAGGCGAAGACGGCGCGCCCGGCCGCCCCGGCCTCGCCGCGACGCTCGGACATGTCGCCGGTGCGGAGCGCGTCACGATCGTCGCCCGCGCGCGCAACGACGACGGCAGGATTTCCGCCTCGGCCCATCTCGATGCGGGCAAGGCCCTGATGCTCGATAGCGGAACGCAAGGCAACTGGAACGGCACGCTCGAACTGACGACGCAGATTGCCGCAGAGGGAAATCTGATCGCGCAGACGCTTGCCGAACTCGGCGCTCCGCGACGCGTCGACCTTTCGCTCGGCACCGATCTCGACGGTAACGACACGCTGACGCTGAAGGATGTGAAGCTCGACGCCGGCGCTTTCAAGCTGGGGGGAGGCGCACGTATCGGCAGTGTCTTCTCCAACGGGCCGCACGACATCGCGGCGCAGGGAACGCTGGACGGCCTCGATCGCTTCCTCGAAAAGCCCGGCAACGTGGCGCTCGCTTCTCTCGGCTGGCACGTCGTCGGACAATTCGACACCGGCTCGGGGCTCGCCCATATCGTCGAAGCTGTCGTCGCTTCGCCATCTGCCATGCTGCGTCTCTCGGGCGACGCGTCGCTCGATGCCAGCACCGCGAAGGGAACCGCGGAAGCCGACATTTCCGATCTCGCGCCCTTCGGCGATTTCGCCGGCCGGCCGCTCAAGGGCAGCGCCCATGTCCTGCTCTCTCCTTTCGCGCTCGAAGCCAGCGGCGACGCGGCGGGCGATATCGTCGTCGAAACGAAGAATGTCGATCTCGGCGATCAGACGCTCAATCGGCTCGCCGGCGGCGACCTTGCGGCGGACGGGTCTCTCATCCGGCCGAAGGAAGGCGGCTTCGCCGTTCCGGCCCTCACCGTGACGCCCAATTCCGGCGCCTATCATTTCCGCGCCTCCGTCGCGCAGAGCGCGCGCGACGTGCTGTCCGGCGAAGTGCATTTCGATGCGGCAAATGTCGCAGCGCTGCTTCCCGATCAGGGCATGGCCGGCAGGTTCAACGCCAATGCGACGTTGAGCGGAAGCCTTGCCGCACCGCGCGCCACCCTCAAGGCGCGGCTCACCGACGGCGCCCTTGCCGGCATGGCGACGAAACTCGCGACGCTCGACGTCACTGCGGAGACAGGCGGCACGGGGCCCCTCGCCTTCCGGCTCGACGGCGCCGACGGCAAGGCCGCGCTCGACGCGACGCTGGTGCTGCCGAAGGAAGGCGGCGCGCGGCTCGACGCGCTCAAGGCCGATCTTTTCGGCGCGACCTTCGGCGGCGACGTCGCCATTTCGGATGACGGCCTCGTCACGGCGGCCCTGAAGGGCGACCGCGTGGCATTGAAGCCGCTCGGCACACTCGCCGGGGTGCCTGTCGATGGCAGCGGCAATTTCACGCTCACTGCCCAACCGCAAGGCAAAAAACAGAATGCGGCGCTGTCCTTCAACGCGGACCGCCTGACGTTTTCCATCGGCGACAAGATCACGCTGGAGCGCAGTTCGCTCGGTGTGAAGGTGGACGATCTCTTCGGCGCGATGGTCCTCGACGCCGGTCTCGCCTCGCCATCCGGACAAGCCGGCATTACGCGGCTCAATTCGGTTCGCGTCGCAGCGAAAGGCCCTCTCTCCAGGCTCGCACTCTCCGCCGACATTGCCGGCACGCGCGAATCCTTCAAGCTCGAACCGGTCGCCTTTTCGGCGGGTGCGGCCTATGCGAGCGGCGCCGGTGCCCTCACCCTTTCGAAACTCGATTTCTCGATCGGCACCGCCTCTCTCGCTCTCACCGCGCCGGCCACGGTCGCGCTTCGCGACGGCGTCGACGTCAAGGCGCTTGCTCTCGACATGAAAGGGCCGTCCGGCGCGGGCACCATCAAGGCGGCCCTTGCGCTTCGTTCCCGCTCGGCGCGGCTCGATCTGGATGCAAACCATGTTCCGCTTGAACTCATGGCGCCGCTCGCGCTGAGCCAGGAAGCGCATGGAACGGCCGACGCCAAAATCTCGCTCGACACCGGCAAGGGAACCGGCGCGCTTCAGCTCGGCTTTGCAAAGCTGACGCTCGCCCAGGCGGACGCAATGGAACGGCCCGCTTTCGACGCAGCCATCGACGGCCGATGGGCGCGCGGTCGCTTCGACATCTCGGCCACGGCGAAGGGCGTTTCGACACGGCCCTTCGAACTCAAGGCGTCGCTGCCGGTCGCTCGCGATCCGCAAGGGGCATGGCCCGTGCTCTCAAAACGAGGGCCTGTGTCGGGCAGCCTCGCCTGGGACGGGCCCATCGCGTCGCTGGTTGCGCTGGCCGACGTTCCGGACCAGCAGCTCACCGGCGAGGCGAAAGTCGCGCTGACGGCTGGCGGCGACATTTCAGGGCCTGTGATCAATGGCGAAGCAACCGTCAGCAAGGGCTCTTACGAGAATTTCAGCAGCGGCACGGTGCTGAAAGATCTCACGCTTTCATTGAGCGGCCGCAACAGCCAGGTGCTCGTTTTCGCGCTCGAGGCTGATGACAGCGCCAAGGGTCATGTCGCGGCCAGCGGTGAAGTGCATCTGGCGAAGGGGGCTTTCCCGGCCATCTCCGCCAACGCGACTTTCAGGAACGCGCGCCTGATGCAAACGACCGAAGCCGATCTCGCGGTCGACGGTGCGCTCGAACTCACCGGCCCCGCCTTCCCGCCGGGGCCGGATGCGCCGCTGACGCTCAAGGGCAATCTCGCGACGACCCTGGCGCAGATCCGCATCCCCGAGCAACTTTCCAGCAGCGTCGCCCAGATCGACGTTGTGGAGATCAACGGCACGGAACCGAGGCTCCAGTCCGCCGCATCGGCGCCGCTTCCCATCCTGCTCGACATCGGCTTCAAGACGAATACGCCGATCAGGGTGAGCGGCCGCGGTCTCGACTCGCTCTGGAATGGAGACCTCACGATTGGAGGCACCGTCGATGCGCCGCGTGTCGGCGGCACATTGACAAGCCTTCGCGGCACGCTCGATTTCGCGGGCAAGACCTTCACGCTCACCAAGGGCAATGTGCGCTTCCTCGACCGCGTGCCGATCGATCCAGATCTCGACGTGGCGCTCACTTATCAGCGTACCGATCTGACTGCGACCATCGCCGTCACCGACCGCAGTTCGTCGCCCGCCATCGCGCTGACCTCGACACCCGATCTGCCGCGCGACGAAATTCTCTCGCGCATCCTGTTCGACAAGGGCGCGGGCGAATTGTCGGCGATGGAAGCCGTGCAACTCGCCAATACGCTCGCCCAGCTTTCGGGCAAGGGCGGCGTCAGCGGCGCGGGCATTCTCAATTCCGTGCAGGAGACGCTCGGCCTCGACGTGCTGAGGATCGGTCAGGCCCAGTCCGGCGCGACCACCGTCGCGGCCGGCAAATATATCCAGAAGGGCGTCTATGTGGGCGTCGAGCAGGGGGCGCTCACCAGCGACTCGTCGGTCAAGGTCGAGATCGAGGTGACACCGCAGATCAGTGTCGACACGCGCATCGGCCAGAACGCCGGCGGCGATGTCGGCGTCAACTGGAAATGGGATTATTAGGCGGGCCGGGTGATCGTCCTAGAAGGGCGAACGGCTCGGAAAGCCATCGTCCACACCGCCGCGCTGGCCGCCGGGCGCAATCTTGTTGCCGCTGTTCAGGAGCCTCTGCTGCCGGGCGGCTTCTTCCCGCCGCTTCTGCTCATACTGCTCCGCGTACATTTCGGCATCGTGCTGATCCGGCGTGGCGTAGCGCGGATCCTGGTCCGAACGGTGGTTCACGGGCGGCGAGTCGGGGGCGTCCTTCAATTCGTAGGTCTGGTCGCCATTGGGCTGGGTGGTGTTGGAGGTTGCCGCCGGATCCTCGGCGAAAGCCGCCGAACTCAGCAGGACGACGGCAAAACCCGCCGCGCTCAGGGCCATCAGGGGCCTCTTCGATTTATTGGTCATGGTCAGCGCCCTTCATGTCTCAGAACCCCTCGTTCCTTAATAATATAGGAACGCCTTGCCGCCTCGCATAGTTGCATTTGCATCACTATCGGGCAGGCCGCACCTCCCCCGTTAACTCCCTCCGGCGTGAGCCGCCGAGGCAAGGCCGACCCCGCCAGCATCATCTGTGTACAGAGAAATAACGTCGTCATAGCGGTGGCCCGCAGGGCCGATCGCCGGACCATCCGCCGCACCCCTTTCCGTGTCGCAGGACATCGTGCCGCAGCGCATGGCGCAGATGAATAGGTACAATAATTCTAAGGGTATTGCCTATGTGAGAACAAGCCGCTCGAACGGCCGACCACAAGGCAGCAGGAAACGGCGGGAAAACGCGTCGCAATGGCGAAGATCAAATATATCGAATTCGACGGGACCGAGCATCTGGTCGACGTGCCGAACGGACTTTCGGTGATGGAAGGCGCCGTTCGCTACACCATCCCGGGCATCGACGGCGATTGCGGCGGAGCCTGCGCCTGCGCGACCTGTCACGTCTATGTCGAAAACGGCTGGATGGAGAAGCTCGCTCCGATGGAAGAGCTTGAGCGCGACATGCTCGATTTCGCCTTCGATGTCAAAGAGAACAGCCGGCTTTCCTGCCAGATCAAGGTGGAGGACGCGATCGACGGCCTCGTCGTGCGCACACCCGCCCGCCAGTACTGACGTTTGCGTGAGACAGCGGGCCCTCGCCCGCAACGGTTCACCGGCCGCCGACAAAAAGAACAAGCGGCCTCAACACGGAGGTAAGGCTATGAACGCGAAGGCACCGTCGAAAGTCGTCACAAAAGGCGACTGGAAAGTCAGCATGACGCCCGACGACATCTATCGCCATCCGATGGATATCGCCTGGCACTTCGCCTATGAATTCGGCGAAGAAAAAGTCGCCGATCTCTACAAGCGCGCGAAGCAGAACCAGTGGGATTCGGACGACATCCTGCCCTGGGATACGCCGGTCGATCCTTCGAAACCGCTCATCAACAATGAGCAGGACATCTACCACAAGATGGGCTTCTTCAAGAAGCTGTCGAAATCGCAGCAGGAAACCTTCACCGCGCATTCGACCGCGCAGCTCCTGTCGCAATTTCTTCACGGCGAACAGGGCGCGCTGATGACGGCGGCCTGCGTCACGCATTCGGTGCCCGACGCCGGGGCGAAGCTCTATGCCGCGACGCAGACGATGGACGAAGCCCGCCATGTCGAGGTCTATTCCAAATATTGCGACAAGATCGCGATGGTCTATCCGATGTCGCCCTGGCTCAAGGCGCTGATCGACGCGACGCTGCAATCCGACCGCTACGAAAAGGTCATGATCGGCATGAACATGATCGTCGAGGGCCTCGCGCTCGGCGCCTTCAACAACATGTACCGCTCGACGACCTGTCCGCTTCTGAAGCAGCTCACCTTCAACGTGATGCGCGACGAGTCGCGGCACGTCTCCTTCGGACATGTCTTCCTCGGCCCGGTCATCAAGAAGCTCCACCCCGACGATGTCGAGGATCTCGCCGAATTCGCCTTCGGCGCGGTCGATATCCTTGTCAAGGCGCAGACGGCCGGCACGATCGCAAACAAGGTCGATCCGGGCTTCATGGAGGTGCTGGCCAATAGCGGTATCGACGCCGAAGACTTCTTCAAGGGTCTGAAGGAAGCCGCAGACCAGGGCATCGAGCAGACGCTGCCGCCGGGGCAGGTTCACGCGCTGAAGGATCTGATGATGCCGGCGCTGGCGCGCGTGGGGCTTCTCACGCCGACCGTGCTCAAGAAATACGAGGAGGCCGGCATTCCGGTCTTCGACGATCCGCGCGTCCTCAACGCGATGGAAGGCGGCCATCCGACCGGTGAGGTCGCGGCGGCCGAGTAAGACGCCATCCCTGCCCCGGCGTCCTGCCGGGGCAGGTTTTTCTTTCGGGACGATGATGATGACCAGCACCAGACAGGCCGGCGATGCACAGACGGGCGATTTCTACCGCGCCATCCTGGAGGGCATTCCCGAAGCAGTGATCGTCTCCACCCCGGATGGCGAGATCGCGTACGTCAATCCGGCCTGCGAAAAGCTTTTCGGCCATGTGGCCGCGGATGTCGTCGGCCACAGCATCACGATGCTGGTGCCACAGCAGCCCGGCCGGCGCGCCGATCCGGTGAAATGGCTCGCCCGCTGGGCGGCGGAGCCCGAGCATATGCAGTCGCGTTTTCTCGATCTCACGGGCAAGACGAAGGCCGGCCACGAGATGCCGGTCGATGTCCGCGTGGCGGAAACGAAGATCGGCGGCGCGCCACGTTTCCTCATCACCGTTCGCGACAATACCGCACGACGCGAGGAACAGGCGGCCTTCAAGGACGCGCATCTCAGGGCGTCGCGCATTCTGATGATCGCGGAAGACGGCATCGTCTCGGTCGACGAAAATCTCAACATCGTCTTCTTCAATCTCAAGGCGGAAGAAATCTTCCGCTGCCGCGCCGAGGAAGCGCTCGGCAAACCGCTCGATACCCTTCTGCCGGAACGTTATCGGCCCCAGCATGGCGATCAGGTGCGCAGCTTCGGCGCGGGCAAGATCGCTTCGCAGCTGATGAGCCAGCGCGGCGAGGTGGTCGGCCTCAGGAAGACCGGCGAGGAATTTCCACTCGAAGCGACGATCACCAAAGTCTCGGTCGGCGGGCATGTCACTTATACCGCGCATCTCCGGGACATTACCGAGCGC
>CAISYL010000090.1 GCA_903889655.1 uncultured Alphaproteobacteria bacterium
GCTTTCCTGCTCGATCTGCGCGCCGAGCATCGCGATCGGCGCGTCCATGCCGAAGACATAGCGCGCATTGCGGATCATCTCTGCCCGGTAGCCTTCCGCCGCGCGCGGCGGCGCATCGGCCGCAAGCGCGAGCGAGATCAACGCGAAGCCCCAAAGAGCAAGCACGGTGAGCGCGAAGAGCGCCGCAATGCGGCGCGGCCAGGCAGAGGGCCGGAGGTTATGGGGCCTGTAATACATCGTCAAAGCCCCAGGCTGACGGCGATCATCGCCGCCGCGACGATGATCGCCCGGCGCAGCATCACGGCCCCAAGAGCCGTCTCCGCGCATTCATGCGGCCGCGCATAGGGAAAGATCGACCGGTCGAGCCGGTAGCCGACCAGCGCGGCCAGCGACACGAGGCTCAGCTTGTAGAGCACCACCGGCAGGTTCTGGGGTGCCAGAACGAAGACGACGGCGATCAGGACGATCGCGATCAGCAGCCAGTCGAACATGCGCGGGGCGTGCGCCTGCAACGCCTTGAGACGTGACATGAAGTTTCTCCTCGTGTCGGGGTGAAGGGATCAGTGGACCTTGTCGCTCAGCCGCTCGATGGCGCGGGTGAGATCGTCGAGGCCGCGCGTCAGATGCGTCTCGGTTCGTTCGAGATCGGACTGCGAGACGAACCGTCGTTCGGATTCGAGCTTGTGCGCTTCAAGTTCCGACCGGATGGCGTTTGCCTTCTCATGCAGCGCGGAGATCGCGGCGTCGACCGCCTGTGAATGGGCGAGGAACTGCTCTTCCATGCGCGTTGCCGCCTTGCTCTGCAGCCGGCGCATTTCGCCGAAATTTCCGACAACCCATTTGACGAAGAAGATCATCAATCCGCCAAAGGGCGCCCAGACCCAGCTCAGCCATTTGTCGAGATCGCCCATTCCCATCCCCCCGTCTGCCGCCATCGTTCACCTGTTGCGTTGAAAACCGCACTAGCCGCCGACCAGGGCGACGGCGCGTAGGTCGTAAGCCATGCTCTGCGCGCCCCACGTCACCTTGGGCGCACCGGCAAAGGCGCCCGAATTGTCCGAGAAGGAAAACCAGTCGTCGCGCAGCAGCACCCGGCCTCCCGACATGACAGGCGAGAACATCTGGCAATAGGGCATGACCACGGCGTATTCCGCGCTCGCGCGATAGAGGCCAAAGGCATTGATGAGCGTGCCCGAGAAATCGTAGTTCCGGCCGGTGCCGAAATTGAGCCAGCCGAGCAGTGCCTGGGCGCCGGCAGGCGCCGCGCCGAGATCATGGTCTTCCTGCGCCCTCGTCGCTTCCGAGCCGGTCGGCCCATGGCTCGGCGTCGCGACGGTTCCGCTGTAATGCGAGAGCACCGCGAGCATCTGCCAGTCCGACGAAAAGACGACGTTCCCCAAGGGATCGCGCAGCCTGATTCCGCTTCCGTTCATCGAGAGACCGCTGACGACCCCGTCGGGGGCAGCGGCAAGCACGTCGCATTCCTGCCCCGCGAAGCTGTAGCTCGGCGTCGGCGTGAAATTCTGGACGCTCGGCACGCACATCGACTGGAGGCCGTCGCAATAGTTCAGGCAAACGACGGGGCCGCCATTCGATTGCGTGTCGAACACGATCGACTGCCGGCCGAGCAGCCGCAAATCGCCAGTCGGTCCGGCCGCCTTCCGGGCGAACAGGTAACTCGGGTCGATCTTTCCGAGCGCGCCGATGGTCGCGGCGCCCGGCTCGAAACGAAGCATGTGCGCCGGGTTCGTCGTCGTCTGAAAGCCTTCCTCGAGCAGGAACACCTTCCAATGGAGCGTGGTCGCCGGCGCGCGTGCGCCCCGGACCAGCATGTAGACGTTGGTCTCATCCGCCGAGAACACGATGTGCCGGCTGCGCCAGTCGCCGCCGCCGAAGCCGAGCTGCATGACGAAGACGCTGCCGGCGACGGGTTGGCGATAGCCGTCATTCTCGATCTCGGCGATGATCAGCGGCACGCGGCCGAGACCATGTGCAAAGAGGGTGAATTCGTCCGCCTCGTTCGCATAGATATCGAGCTCGGGCAAATTTATCGGGTCGCGCCCGACGTCGCGGCTCGTCACTACGCGAAGGACGCGCAGATAGTCGAAATCCGAATGAAACTTCACCTTGCTCAGGTGATTGAGCGGATCGATCGCGGGCGACCAATCCGTGCCTGTCGGGCCGGCATCCCAGATGGCGACCGTGCCCGCGCGGATACCCGCGACCGGCTTGTCGTTCTTGCCGGCCGCGAGAAAGCGGTTGACCATTTTACGGATAGTCCATCTGAATATAGACGTCGTCGAAATCGGCGATCATCTTGCTGTTTGCCGATCTGATCTTGCCGGTCACCAGCTCAGCGATATCACCCCAGACCGCTTCGATCGCGTCGGCCTTGATCGATGCTGCGATCAGGCTGTTCATGCGAACGCCATCTTCGTCGACGACGAAGAGCGGCACCGGATCGTCGACACCAGGCAGCGCGATCATGAACATGTCGACCACGAAAGCCGCGACGACTTCCTGCAACTCGCCGGCATTGACGATCGCAAAGCCGGCGGCATTTCCATCGGAGTCCTTTCGCACCACATAAGCGCCGTCGAGCGCGGTAGCATTGTTGAGCGCCGTGACGACTTCCTCGACCATGTCCGCCGAGGTGAGCTTTCGGGCCTGAATGTGCAGCTCACCCGACCAGTTGAGCCCGACCTTGCCGTAAATGTTATAGGCGGCAATCCGAACCCAGACCTCCCCGTCCTCGCCGAGATCGATCAGAACGCGCTTCGTAACTGCGCCATCATAGGCGATCGCGCCCTCATGTTCCGGATCGAAGCCGGTCGTCGGCGACACCTTGGCAATCACGCCGGCGAGGATCTCGCTATCTTCAAGCGCAAAGTCGACCCAGGCATGTTGTGAAAAGGCCGTGACCGAGAGCGACGTCGGGGCCGCCGGCTGAGCCTGGCTGACCGTCAGATCCATGAACCATTCCGCCGGATCGCCGGCAATCGCGCCGAAGGCCGTCGCGCGCAACCAGACCGGGCCGGGGCGCACTTCGCCGGTCCAGGCGAGCGACGGCCCGGCCTGCACCGTGTCCCAGGTCACGAAGTCGTAGGACCGCTGCCAGACGATGCTCTCCGCACCGGGCACCGGCTGCACGCTGGCGACCAGCACCGGCTGCAGCTTGGTTCCCTGCACGTCGACGGTGAGCAAGGGCTGGCCGGGACGCGTCGGCGTCACGGGCAGCGTCGGCGATGTCACCTCGCCGGGGGGATCGCCTGCATCGGCTGTATAGACGCGATCGTCGTCGACGACGAGCGCGAGCTGCATCTGCGTCTGGCCTTGCGGCGTGCCGGTGACGACAAGGCATTCGCGCGCGAAGTCCTTTCCCCAGCCGACGACGCCGACCGTCGCATCCATCAATCCGTTATCGTCAACGATCCATTCGGCCCAGTCTCCTTGCGCGGCGATGACGGCGGCAAGGTCGGCTGCGTCGGCCACGAGTTCATAGGGCGAGGTGCCGGGACCGACGATGACAGGACCCCAGACGCTCGCATCGGGCTTGCGCAGCACGAGGAAATTCGTGACTGCGAGCCCGAGCGTCATGCGCTGCGAGAACATGACCTTGCGAGCCTCGGGATCGAGGGCGCGCACATCCGCCGCCTGCCCCCAGCTCGGCAGCGGATGTGCGACCAGAACGCTGTCGCCGCGCCGGACGAGGCGGCCATCGAGCTCCGTCGTCAGGATCGGCAGGATGCGCCGGTACTGATTGCAGGCCGCCTGATAGATGCCGTATTTCCACGCGCGCACCCGGTCGGTGCAGCCGAAAAAGCTGATCGTCGCCGGCGTCGCGGCCGTCGAGCCCGGCAGGGCCGCCGTCACGGTCGCATTCGGATTCCATGTGCGCTCGTCCATGAACTGGACGGTGACCGCGTCGGGCGTATCGGGATCGGCCAGGATGTAGTCGGCCGAGAATGAGTTCCGGACAATATTGCGCGGCGTGAAGACGGCGCGCGGCACGAGGCGCTTTTCGTCGCGGAAGAGGCTCACGACGTCGCCCAGCATGACAGGCTGCGAGCGGCCGACGCGCAACACGTCAGACAGCGCCGACCAGATCGAGGCGCGCTGATCGAAGACGCCGTCGAACGTATCGCCCCGCGCCGTCCATGTCGCCTGCAGCGAAACGAAGGCATCGATGTCGATGCGTCGATCCGGGAGGCCGCCCCCATAGACGGTATTGCGCAGAATGTCGGCCGCGATCGGAAAGATATCGCGCGTCTCCTGCGGCGCCGACCAAGTCTCGCCATTCCAGATCGGCAGACGCGAGACCTGAAGCGTCCGCACCTTGCGCGACGCCGTGCCCGAAAGCTGGTTCGTCGCGCGCATGCGCATCGCCAGCACGGTCTCCTTCGGAAATGTATTGCCGCTGACGATGTAGCTGCGCAGGCCTGCCCAGGACACTTCGTCGAACTTGCGGGTGTCGGTCGAGGAATCGTCGAGCCGCTTGACCCGCGCCTCATAGCGGCCGGCCTCGACCGGATATCGCATCGAGACGCGTTGTTGCGTCCGCGTCGCGAAGCTGAAGAGCGGCTGGTCGAGAACGATGACGTCCCCGATCGCCGTACCGTCGTCATTGACCGGACGCACCTCGATGCTGAGCTGAATGTCGGTATTGCCGATCGAGCCGTCGTCGTTCACATACCCCGCGCCGCTCGCCCAGATGAAATCGAAGGCGAGAAAATTCGCGTCCGTGCCGGCCGGATTGGCGACAAAGAAGCCGATGTAGTCGCCGTCCACATTCGGGCCGTCGAGCGTCTGGCCAGAGACCTCGACCGACGTGACGACGTTCGCGGGAAAAAGCGTGACCGGGGCGCCCGGCGCACAGATCTCGAAATCGATATCCGAGAAATTCCCACTGAAGCCGTCGACCGAGTTCCACAGCTCGGTGTCCTCGATGAGGATTTTCTTCAGCGAATATTCGCCGAGCCCAAGCGAGAAGAGTTGATAGAGGAAGAGATCGTTGCCCGCATATTCGACATAGGGCTGCGCCGCGAAGTCCGGCGTGAAGATGTGACGGCCGTAGAGACGCGGGATCGGCTGGCCGAGACGCGCCTGGTTGCCCTGCGCCTGCAGGCTGTAAGTCGGCGATCCCGTCGACGTGTTGATGCCGCCTATATCCGGCGTCGCCGGTGGCATCAGCGCATTGAGCAAATAGGAACTGGCGATCTGCGTCGCCATGACGGCGGCGCCGAGCGCCCAGCCCGTCAGGCCCAGACCGGCCGGCCCGAGGAAATAGGTGGCAAGGGCGACGATCGCGATCTGCAACACCGTCCGGAACACATCCTTGATGCCGCCGCTGCCGCCGGCGGGCAAGGTGACGAAGATGAGCTCGTCGCCGGCGCGTAGCTTACGGCCCCACTCCGCGCGCAGCAGCGGCTCGCCGTTGCACACGGCGACGACCGGCAGGCGGAATTTCTGCCTCCGCTCCAGCGCGCGCACGGTCTCTCCGCGCCGCGCGAGCAAACGTCGCGGGCGACCGAACTGGAGCGGCGTATGAACATGGCCGACGAAGAGCTGCCGCCGGCGCACGGCGTGCGCCTTCGCTGTCTTCGGCGCCGACTTTCGCGATTGTGCAAAACGGCTCTTCACGCAGCGGCTCCGATATAGCGATGGATAGTGAGCAGCCGGAAGCCCTTGGCGTAAAGAACGGCGCGGTCATCGATGCAGATGCCGGCCTCTTCGGCGCAATGGAGCACGACGCCGCGATCGACACCCAGGAACGTGCCGACATGCCACGGCACACCCTTATGGGTCATCGTCACCACGTCGCCATGGGCCGGTTGCAGGCCGCCGCTCCAGATCCCGAGCTCTTCCCATTGCGCATGCGCGACATGGGACCGCACGGCCCGGAGAATATCCGTGCGGCTCGCCTTCTCCCCGAGATCGACATCGAGCAGCTCCCGTCCGAAGAGATGGGCTTGCGCAATCTGGACCGTCGACCAGCAGTCGAATTCCGAAGGTCCCCGCCCGCCGATTCGGTGACCGATACCGGCCTGCAGGAGCGCACGGCATAGCGCCGCCGCGTCGCTGCCCCTTGGCGCGAGGCCTTTCGGGAAGGCGAGCGGCAGCATTGCCCCGCGCCGGGCGCGGGACGTCGAGGCCGGGCGCACGCCGTGCGCCGCCCTGTCGGAAGACGCACGCCGTGCGCCCTTCGGCTTCGAAACGTCAGCTTGCAAGGGAGGGATGCTCCTCGGCGGAATAGTCGACGAGAAATTGGCGATTGAAGAGATCGAGGAAGCCGGCCTTCCCCTCGATCCGGAACATGTTGGCGGTGACGCGGCTGAGCGTCATGCCCTCGAGCATGAAATGCACCGTATCGGGATCGTCCTTCATATATTCGCGATAGACGACGTCGATCGGCGCCATGGTCGTGACGGCGTTGTTCAACGCCTCCATCAGATCGCCCGGCACGTTGTCGATCGACAGCGTCATCTCCGGACCCTGATTTTCCTCGTTGGCCGGCGGCACCGCCTGCAGATTGCAGGAGACGAACAGAACGACTTCGCCGGCATCGACCGGTGCGTCGGCCTCGATGCGCAACATGCGGCCATAGACGAGCGGATCGTCTCCGAGCTTCTCCCCGTGATCGACGACAATGCGCGCCGGCACCGGCAGGGTCGGATGCCGCAATTCGAGCGTCGGCCAGATCACCTCGCCGGACGGCGCCGAGGCATATGCTTCCTTGATGGCGGCCGACCAGGGATCGATCATCAGGTCTCTCTACAGCTGATAGAAGATGCCGCTGAGCCAGATGAAGCCCACCGACGCCTGCGGCGTGACCAGCGTGATCTCACCAGTGGTGGATTTGATCGTGCACATCGAAAAACCGGCGGTGAAGCCGGCCGAGGAGTAGCCGAAGAAAGCAACATCGCTGCTCGGCCAAAGGTTCTTCGGAAGCGTCCCCATGACGGTGCCGGCGGTGATGGTGCCCGCCTGAATGATACCGTTCATGTTGACGCGGCGGTCTCGCGAGACGCTGTAGCGTGCGTAATTGCCCGCATATGACGACCAACCGTTCTGCCAGATGTTCGGCAGAAGCTGCCGGTCGACTTCGGGCGACATGCGAACCTTGTAGGCCCCGAGCATGGCGCGAGCCATCGCGAAGGCGATCCGCTTCCGTGCGAACGCCGTCGGGTGAAGATTGTCCTGCAGGATCGGATCGAGCACGGATGGGTTTGCCAGATAGGATGGCAGGATCGGACCCAGCACTTGCGTGAAGTCGAGAACCTTCGCACCGTTCGCAACCGCCAGTTTGATGAGCGCAGCGCGAAACTCAGAACCCGTCTCGTAATGCCCGTTTGTAAAGCCCGTGGCGACACCGATCGATGGCGGGTAGTACAGGTACGGGATGCAGACGACGGTGGGAATGCCGGCAAGGGCCGTGAGGATGCTTTGCACATTCGCGAGAGTCGTCGCCAGCGCCACGCCCTGGTTAATGTCGTTGGTTCCGATATCGACGACCGCCAGATTGGTGCCGGCGGGCACTCCCAGCGATGTCAGCGTCGCGAGCTGGTCCGCGGCGGTCGCACCCGATACCGCATAGTTATTGAGGATGTCGGCGCGCAGACCGCATGCTCCATCGAGATAGTCGCGAAGGTAGGGAAGGATTTTTCCATAGTCGTCCGCCGTTCGGCTGTCGCCGATCAGAAGCGCCTTCAGCGACGGTTTGCCGCCCGCGATCTCCCTCCGCGCGCGGGACCAATAGGAAACGTAGGCGGCGGTTGGCGCTGCAGCCTGATACTGGCACGCGAAGCCGGCTTCCCGAATGTCGCCGGCCGTCGTCATCGGTGCCGTGACTTCGACGCCGTTGAACAGGATCGAATAGGTACGCGCATCATAGATGCGGATCGACCACACACTATTGGCCGGCGCGTAATGCAGATTTGCCGACAGGGAGACGCCTGGCGCGGTGGCGGATGCGACCGCCACGCCTGTCGCCTTGACGCTTCGGGTGAGCGCGCCGCCGGAATAGAGACTGGAAATCATCTCATAACCGGCATCCGTGCGGATTACAGCGGCAACGTTTCCGGCCGCCGCGAACTTGGCGTTGAGTTCCTCGCCGCCGGTGATGGCTTTGAAGAGACCCCGCCACGTCGCGACATTGGTCAAGGTATAACTCACCTTGTCGGCCGTCACGGATGTGGGCACGTCTGCGGTGAAGGCATCTCCCGCCGTCGAGAAGGAGAGCGGCGTCAGCGTGGTACAGTCGAGGCCGATATAGGACGACGTATCGACATCGGCCTCGGAAAGGATCGGGATGCGCTCCGCTGCATGCCGCCCAAAATCCGAGCTCTCATAGATGTCATAGGAGCGTCCGGCCCCATTGTTGAAAGCCACCTTCGTCGTACGGTCGACATGCATATCCTTGGTGATGTCGATCGCGCCTGAGAAGATGACGCCAGGTGCGACGATGAGATTGTAGGAAGAGAAGTCAACACCGCTCGCGAACTTGTAGTTCGTGCCGGCGACGCCGGGAAAAGCAATCGAGCCGCCGGCGCCGACGGCCGCTTTTGCCAGCGCGGCGGCGGCGGCATTGTCCGTGGCGCCGTCCCCGATGCCGCCGAAATCGCGGATATCGGCACCCGTCCGTTGGGACGCGTCGAGAGACGCGCGCCCCGCCGCTGCGCTGATGGCCGCGAGAAGCGTGCGTGTGAAGGGTGTCGTATCGGCGATCGCCAGTTTCGTCGCAATCAGGTTGATGATTGTCGTCGAGAAATTGGGATCGTCTCCCAGAGCGGCGGCGATCTCGTTGATCGTGTCGAGGGTTTCCGGCGCGGCGCCGGCAAGGATCGGTACGATGATCGCAGCAAGTGCATCGTCATCAGCAAGTTCCAGCAGACTGCGGCCGAAGGCGGTCGTCACCAGTGCCGCTAGAGCCGTCAAATTCGCATTAAGCGGCTGCTTCGAGGCAAGGCCCGTGAGCTCGTTGTTGAGCTGTGCCGCTACCCAGGCCAGCACTTTCGCCAGACTGTCCACGTTCCCGCCTTCGGTCGCGACCACGGTCTCCGCATCGCCATGCACGATCTCATGCAGCTTCGCCCCATCGGTGGCGAGCTGATTGACCAATGCGTCAGCTTGTTCTGCGGTTAGCGGCATCGTCAGACCTCGGGGTAGGTGACGTGAACGAACTGGTGAATACCGGCCGCGAAACTGGCGAGGCCGTCTTCACCCAGCGATGTGAGCAGAAGCGCCGGACCGTCTTCGAGGACCGGCAACTGCCGGAGCGTCAGATCCGCGGTGACCAGCACGTCGAGCGCGCGTCCAGGCGTGAAGGCATAGCGATCGGTAAATTGCACGGCGACGATCTCGAAGCCGCCGCCGACCCAGATCGGCATCGAGAACCAGGCGTTGCCGTTCTTCAGCAGCCAGCGATAGAAACCCTTGAAGGCTTCGAATTCGCTGCCGGACATGCGCCAGCTGACGGGTGTCGAGGCTGGCGAATTCGGGAACGGAGCGCGCTTGGAAACCGGCCCGTTGTCCATGTCCGTCTTCAGCACGGGCTGGTGCGGATCGATGTTGACCGTGTCGCGCAACATCGTGTCCGGCAGGAGATCGGGCCAGCGCAGCATGCCAGTCGGCCCGAGTTCGGCGAGCGTAGCGGCCTCCTCCTCCGACATGGTCGGCAGCTCGCGCACCGTCAGCGCCGTGGTGACGGTCACGGACGCGGCGCCGCGCGCTGCCGCCTGATAGCGCTCGCTAAACTGCGCCTCCACCGTCACCATGCCGCTGCCGAACCAGAGCGGCACGTTGAACCAGCCCGTGCCCTCGCGCAGATCGAAGTGATAGAAGGACTTGAAAATCTCGAACTGCTCGGCGCTCATTCGCCATTTGAGCGAGATCTGCGCCGGCGGTGCGGCGGTGAGATGACGCTTGCGAGCGGTGCCCTGCTCCATCTCCGTCCGCGTCGCGGCTTGATGAGGATCGCCGGAATAGCCCTCGCGCAACGGCGCGGCCGGAAGACGCGCCGGCCAGGTCGCAACCGCTGCCATTATCCGCCACCTCGCCTTTGCAGATTCGCCCCCGCGCTGAGCCCGTAACGCCGCTCGACTGCAGCGTTGATCGGCGAGCGTCCCGCGCCGATCCTGCCGGCCATCTTCGCTTCCGCCTGGGCGATCAGGACGTCCACCGTGAGCGAGCCGTCGGTTCCGGTGGACGTCTTCACATCGTCCTTGTCGGCGTTCTTCGTGATGTTGACCGTGACATTGCCACGGCCGCCGCCGGCGAGGCCCGCCATCGCGCGGAAGAGCGCGTCGGCATTGTCCATCTGGCGCGGCGTGAAGATGCCCTCCCCGACCGTCGTGATCGTCGGCACTTCATTCGCCGCGAGACCCGGCATGCCGCCGCCATGGAAGCGGGGCGCGCCGGCGAAGACCGCCGAGGAAACCATGCGGCTCGGCGCGGTAAGGCCCGACATGCCGCCCGTGTGGTTCACGGCCGCGCCGGAGCTGCCGAAGGCCCCGCTAAACATGCTGGAGAGACCGCTCGACAAGGCCGACTGGATCGGCTGCCAGACGACGGCCTGCAGGATCAGCTCGAGGATTTTCTGCGTGAAGTCCTTCACGGCCTCGCCGGCATCGTGAAACGAGCCGATGCTCGACAGCAGCTCGACAGACGCGTCGGCCACGCCGTCGCTCATTTTCTTGATGGCCTTCGTTGCCGGGTCGTAATCCTCTTTCGCTTTCTGGAGGGCGCGCGTGTATTCCTCTTGCGTGATCGTCCCATCGGCGACTTTGGTGTTGAGGTAATCCTGTTGCGCGGCGTACTTCTCCTGATCCGTCAACACGCCCTGCATGATTTGTGCGTGCTCTGCGGCGATTTTATTGCGGCGCTGTTCCTCGTCGGCCGCATCCTTCGTCAGCTTGGTCATATCGAACAGCTGACCGGCAAGGGCCGCCAATTGCTCCCTTTGCTTCGCGGTCGCGGTGTCTGACAATCCTGCGAGCGCTGAGCTGATCGCCTTCTGCCGGTCGTCTCCAAAATTGGCGATCTCGTCCCGCAACTTCTGAATCGCGTCAATATCACGCTTGGCATCATCGCTAATGCCAGTCGCAAGGCTATCTCCGGTGTTCGGCGGCGGCGTGTTCAGCTTGGCGCGCTTCTGGAGGATGTCGGAGATTGCGGCCGATTGCGCGTCCAGATCGGCAATCTGTTGCTTGATCGAGCCTTGTGCTTGCCCCTGAAGCCCGGTGACGCCGGGCCCCTGCGTACGCCGCAGCTTCTGCAGTTGCACTTCCAGGCTGTTGCGCGCTTCGAGATTCGCCGCGAGCTGCGCCTCCAGCCCCGTCGTGGTCTTTTGATCGAGATCGGAGAGCGCGTCGCGGGCCTCCCTGACCTTCGCTGCGAACCATGCCCACGCGCTCGCCGCGTCGTTAAGGACAGGAGCAAAATCGACGAAGGCCGTCATGAGCTGGACGTGGATTACTTGCGAAAGAATCTTCGACTGCTCGGACGCTTCCGCATAGCGGCGCACGACGTCGGCATCCATGACGACACCCATCGCGCGCATCTTCTCGCGCAGTTCGTCGACGCCCTTGCTCCCATTCTGGATCAGCGCGAGAAAGTTCGACGCCTGGTCCCCGAAGAGCTTCTTCGAGATATCGGCCTGCTGCGCGGCACTGCCGAGCGCGGATACCTTGTCGATCACTTCGGCGAGCATCTGCTCGCCTGTCTTCATCTCGCCATTGGCATCGCGAACCGAGAGGCCAAGCGCCTTGAACGCGCCTCCGGCCTTCCCGCCGCCGCCCGTGCGATCGAACTCGCCCATCTTCTGGAGAAGGCTCGAGAGCGCCGCGTCGAAATTCGCTGTCTCGTCTCCGACGACGGTGAAGGCCGCGCGATATTCCTGCAGGGCCTCGACACCGATATGAAGGCTCCGGCTTGCCGTGTTGACGCTGTCGGCGAATTCCATGCCCTCTTTTGCTTTGTCGAACGCTTGTTTTGCCGCGACGGCGACCGTCGCCAGCACCGTCGCAATACCGAGCCCCACGGGGCCAATGGCGCGAAGGACGGAGCCGAGTGGCCCAAGCTCGCTCGAAAGATCGGTGGCCTTGTCCTTCACCTGCTCGGCGGCCGCATTGATCGCCAGAAGTCCCCGCGACGCTTCGGTGCCCGACTTCGTCAGCCGGTTCGCCATCGCCTCGCCTTCCGGCCCGATCGACCGCAGGGCGGCGATCAGCTGCTCGCGCCCTTCGGCCGACAGGCGGACGGTGACGTCGCTGTTCGTTCCCATGTCATCCTTCTCGGCGGTCGGATTGGCGGCGATCCGCCATGGCGGACAGCGCGGCGTCTTCAGGGCTCATGAGGCCGGGCGCGGGTTCGTCGTCTTCGGCGTCGTCAGCGCGCTCACCCGCAACGGGCGTCACGAGAAGATGGCGCACGGCGTGCGCCTCGATGCCCGGTTCGAGGCGGGCGGCGATCGCCGCGAAGTCGAGACCCATCTCGACGGCCGACATGCCGGCGCGGGTCCAGCAGGCGTCGCCGGTCAGGATTTCGGCTGCCGCCTGTCCTTCGACGGTGCGCGGTGCGTTTCTGGTGTAGGGGCAGGTGTCGCAGCTTTTGCCCCATCCGACGCGGCATCCATTGCAGTAGGCCGGCCCCCCGCCATGGTGCCATTCGGCGAGGAGCCGGAGCCTTTTCCCTCTTCGGCCGCAGCGGCGAAGGGTTCGAAATATTTCGAGAGGAAGGCGTCGGAGATGAGCGGCAAACGCATGGCCGCCGCCACATTGTCATCGGTGACGGGGAGCGGATTGCCGTCGCCATCTTCATAGCCTTCCCATTCCAGCGTCGCGGCCTGGCAGACGAGAATCGCGAGATAGAGGCGGAAGAGACCCGCGAAGAGGTCTTCCTGCGAGAGATCCTTCGCATCCATGATACCGGCGAGACGTTCGGCCTCCACCGGGTCCATCATCTCGCGCGCCAGCCGGTCGGCCTTCGCCTTCAGCGTGGCGACGAGCGCCGTCGAGGCGGGCCGGACCCTGTGCCGGACGCCGAAGCCGAGCGCGATCCAGTAGGGCTCGCGCGGCATGGAGAGCCGAACACTCATTCCTCGACCTCGATCGCATAGGAGGCGATCTGGTTCTTGAGCGTCGCGACCACCATCGCCTTGTCCACCTCGTTCGGATCGTGCTGGGCGACGAAATTGTACTGCTGCTGCATGCCGCCCGGCCCGCTCACCGGCTTCGCGGATTTCTCCAGCTTCGTGACGCCGGAACGGATGGCGAGCGACTTGTTGGCGGCGAGTGTCCAGGACAGCTCGAGCGCGAAGGCGGTGCCCGCATTGGCGCGCTCGTACATGTCGCGCGTCAGAAAGCGGGCTGTGAGGCTGCCCGTAAAGCCGAAGGTGCCGAGGTCGTAACCGGCGACGAAGCCGTCGTCGAGTTCGGCATAGGCTTCGAGATTGTTGGCGAGCGCCGCGTCGGCCGAGATGATTTCGCCGACCTTGACGTTGTCGATCTTCAGCGCACCGCGCACGGCCACGAGCTTCGAGGCCGTGAGCGCGGCGCCGATCGCACCGGCCGCCGACGCCGTCGGGCTCGGGCTCGTCTCGGTGCGCCCCTTGAGAGAGGCCGTGAGCTTGCGATAGCCGCCTTCGCGCGCCATGGCGACCGACAGCTTGTCGACCATCATGCCGATATGCTGGGCATAATCGTCGTCCTTGTGCTTGATCTCGATCGTATGTGCGGGCAGCGACGCGGCGCCGGACTTGAAAATATGGGTGTAATCGCCGGCGTTGTTCGTCGTCGCCGGCTCGCCCAACAGGCCGCGCAGCCAGAGGCCCGCATTGCCGAGATCGA
>CAISYL010000091.1 GCA_903889655.1 uncultured Alphaproteobacteria bacterium
CGATCTGCTTGAAGCCGAAATCGCGCGCAAACTCGGTAAAGTCGTTGCGAATTTTCTCGAAGATGTCTTTGGAGAAATCGACGAGATCGATCTTGTTGATCGCAACGACGATCTGCCGGATGCCCAACAGCGAAGCGATGAAGGCGTGTCGCCGCGTCTGGGTCAGAATACCCTTGCGCGCATCGACCAGCAGGATCGCGAGATCGGCGGTCGAGGCGCCCGTCGCCATGTTGCGCGTATATTGCTCGTGTCCCGGCGTGTCGGCGACGATGAACTTGCGCTTGTCGGTCGTGAAGAAGCGATAGGCGACGTCGATGGTGATGCCCTGCTCGCGCTCGGCTTCGAGCCCGTCAACCAGCAGCGCAAAGTCGATATCCTCGCCCACAGTGCCGTGCTTCTTGCTGTCGCGCTCCAGCGTCGCGAGCTGATCGTCGAAGAGAAGCTTGGTGTCGTAGAGCAATCGCCCGATCAGCGTCGACTTTCCGTCATCGACCGAGCCGCAGGTGAGGAAACGCAGCAGCGTCTTGTTCTCCTGCTGCGCCAGATAATCGATCAGATCCTGCGCGGAGAGATTTTCAGCGGGCTCGCTCATCAGAAATACCCCTCGCGCTTCTTCTTCTCCATGGAGCCGGACTCGTCGTGGTCGATGAGGCGACCGGAGCGTTCGGACGTCCGCGCGACCAGCATCTCGCGCACAATCTCGGGCAGCGTTGCCGCATCGCTCTCGATCGCCGCCGTCAGCGGATAGCAGCCGAGCGTGCGGAACCGCACGAGTTTTTCCTGCGGCACTTCGCCGGGCGCAAGCGGCAGCCGCTCGTCGTCGACCATGATGAGTTGACCGTCGCGCTCGACCACCGGCCGCTTGGCCGCGTAATAAAGCGGTACGATCGGAATGTCTTCCAGCATGATGTATTGCCAGATGTCGAGCTCGGTCCAGTTCGAGATCGGGAAGACCCGGATCGACTCGCCTTGCGCGATGCGCGTGTTGTAGATGTTCCAGAGCTCCGGCCGCTGCTTCTTCGGATCCCATCCGTGATTGGCCGTGCGGAAAGAGAAGATACGCTCCTTCGCGCGCGACTTTTCCTCGTCGCGCCGCGCGCCACCGAAAGCTGCGTCGAAGCCATATTTCGTCAGCGCCTGCTTCAACGCGTCGGTCTTCATCACATTCGTATAATAGGACGAGCCGTGATCGAACGGATTGACGTTCTGAGCGAGCCCTTCCGGGTTCGTATAGACGATCAGATTGAAACCGAGCCGCTTCGCCGTCTCGTCGCGGAAGCGGATCATCTCGCGGAATTTCCACGTTGTGTCGATATGCATCAACGGGAAAGGCGGGGGCGCCGGATAGAAGGCCTTCGCGGCGAGATGCAGCATCACCGAGCTGTCCTTGCCAATCGAATAAAGCATCACCGGGTTGCGGAACTCGGCCGCAACCTCGCGAATGATGTGAATGCTCTCATCCTCGAGCCTTTTCAGATGAGACTTCCGATCGCGGGACATCGAAATACCTTTCGTACGCGTATTATTCGGCGACAGGTTAAAACGGGTAGTAATCTCCGGTCGCAGCAAACCAGGGATTGGCAAAATCCACATCGTCCGTTTGGTTGCGCTTGCCGTATTGCAGCGGCTTGCCGTCCATCGTCAGCACCGCGCCGTCGGCCGCGCGGAGGATCGCGTCGCCGGCCGCCGTGTCCCATTCCATCGTGCGGCCGAGCCGCGGATAGAGATCGGCCTCGCCGGCGGCGAGCTTGCAGAATTTGAGCGACGAACCCGCCGAGACGAAATCGCCGACCGAATGCTTCTCGATGAAGGCCTTCGTCTCGTCGGTGAGATGCGAGCGGCTGGCGAGCACGCTGATGCCCTTGCCCGTGCAGGAGCGCACCGAGATCGGTCGCCACTCGCCGACAGTGCCGTTCTCGACGCAGGCGGCCTTCGCGCCCTGCCCCTCGCCGCCGGCATAGATCTCACCGATGGCGGGCGCATAGACGACGCCGAGCACGGGCCGGCCATCCTCGATGAGCGCGATGTTGACCGTGAACTCACCGTTGCGGCTGATGAATTCCTTTGTCCCATCCAGCGGATCGACGAGGAAAAAGCGGTGACTGGCCGCCGGGCACTTTCCCGCAGCAACCGATTCCTCAGCCACGACCGGAATGCCGGGCGCCACCTTCGCCAGTTCTGCCAGAATGACGGCCTCAGCCGCCTCGTCCGCCGCCGTCACCGGCGAGCCGTCGCTCTTGGTCGCCACATCCGAGGCGTTCAGCCGCTCATATATCGGCATGATCGCGGCGCCCGCTTTCAGGGCTATGGCTACGAGGTCGTCCAGCATAGGCCAGCTCCTCCCGCAAGAGCGGGGGTCACAATTTACATAAAATAACTGGGCTTATCAGGTCACCCGGTCACGAGACTGTTAAATAGGACATCCACGCGTCCGCGAAAAGCCCTATTCCGCCTTCGGCAACCGAAAGCCGCATCCCGGCCCACATGTCGAGCTGGGCCGGGATGCGGAACGCCTCACCCCATATTCGGCAGGGCCAGCCCATTGCGGCCGACGATCGTTTCGGCCCGGCCCCGGATGGCAGCATCATGGGCGCTGCTGTCCGGCAGCATCCAGAAGCGATCCGCCTTGACGCTTTCCACGGCGAAACTCGCGACATCTTCGGGCTCGGTGAGCTGCATTTTCAGCCCCGTCGCCTCTACAAGCTCCCGCATGCTCTTGTACGTATGGGGCTTGTTGTCGCTTCCGTCGGAAAACTCGGCCGGCCTGTTCCTGTTCGAGTCGAGAATGCGCGTGTTGACGACGTTCGGCCCCGGAAACAGGATCGCCGCCTTCAGCTTCGCCTTGTCCATCAGGAACTGGTAGTGCAGCACCTCGGTGATGCTGGTGACGGCCGCCTTGGTCGCCGCGTAGATGGGCGTCGTCGGCAGAGAGAAGAGCCCGCCATTGGCCGAGGAGGTGTTGATGACCGTCCCGTCCTCGCCCTTTTCCAACATGCGCGGCACGAAGGCGCGGATGCCATGGACGATGCCCATGACATTGACCGCAAAGCCCCACTGCCAGTCCTTCACCGGCAATGTCCAGATGCGCCGCTGCGCCTCGCCGAGGCCGACGCCCGCATTGTTGAACAGGAGATGCACATTTCCGAACTTCGCAAAGACCGCGTCGGCCAACTCGTCGACCGACTCCTGCTTCGTGACGTCCGTCTTGACGCCGATGACGTCGCAACCGCTCTTCTTCAGTTCGTTCACCGACGCGTCGATCGCCGCCTGATCGATATCCGCGATCGCGATCCGCGTACCTTCACCGGCAAGCGCGCGGGCAAGCGCGAAACCCACGCCGCCCGCACCGCCCGTAATGACGGCGACCTTGCCCTTCAGATCAAGCATTGGCCACCTTCTTGTCGCCGGCGAGCGGAACCTCGATGCACTGCACCGTCGGCTCGTCGTAGCGCTGATGCCAGAAAGGCTCCAGCCATTCGCCCGGCACCTTGCGCAGGATCTTGCCGCTGGTGACGCTGCCGCCTTCGCAATACTGCATCTCGACGATGCGCTTCACCGGCACGTCGACGATCGGATCGTAGGGCGACTCGTAGAGCTTGATGTCGCCGGAGATCTTCGCCGTCTTGTGGTATTTCCGCTCCCAATCGAGCTGCGTCAGGAAGCAGTCGCCGTCGAAACCGCCCTTGCGGGTGATAGCGGGCATCGCCTTGTAGCAGAAGAAATGCTCCGTGAAGTCCTTCGGTCCGGTCTCGGCGCCGATGGTACCGTTCATCTCGATGAACTTGATGCCGTTGCGCTGAACGGCGACATGGATCTTGTCACCCTTCACGTCGAAATCGACCTTCGCGAGCTTCTTCGGCTCGCCGAAAATCTCGCGGCCGGAGATGACGACGAACTCGCCTTCCATCGGCATGGCGAGCACATACCAGCCCTTGGTGCCTTCGTGCTCGGCCGCGACGCCGACCGTCACCGCGCCGATGTCGATCTTGTGCGTCTCGCTCAATTCCATGATGACATGAGCGAATTGCATGAAGACCAGCGGCTCCGCACCGAGCTTCAGCGGTTGCGGCAGCACGGCGGCCGCAATCTCGGGCTCCGTCTCATAGATGGCGCGGAAGGTGCGCACGATGGTCTTCGCCGAAGCGGAGCCGACGCCGCCACCCGCATTCTGGGCCGCAGCCAGGTTCTTCACATAGCGTAGACGAGCCATGGTTGATTCCTCTCCCTTGAATGGTGCCGAAGCTCGGCTTATTCCGCCGCCTCCGCGAGGCGCGGCACGTAGAACTGCTGGAAGTAATTGCGGAACTGCATGATCGGTCCGTCGCCATCGCAAAGGATCGGATGGCGCCGGTGGATCTTGTTGTTCCAGATCGGAATATCGCCTTCGACACCGGTCTGCCCGATGACGAGCGCGATCGCGAAACGCGCCGCCGTATATTCGAAGGATTCCTTCGGGAACTTGCGATGCGAGAAGGCGAAGCGCAGCTCCACCTGTTCGCGCGTCACCGGCGTCACCAGAACCATCAGCAGCGTGTCCGTCACACCGCCGATCCGGGTGTATTTCTGGCCGGCGCCGTTCTGCACCGTTTCCACGCGCGAGGTGATGGTCTTCATCTCGCCATTGGGCATCGCAAGTGTGCGCTCGCCTTCGGCGAGACTGTGGCGGAGGTGTCCCTCATAGGTCGTCTTGCCTTCCGGCACCGCGTCCATGCCATGCACATATTTGAAATGCGCGGTATCGACGCCGTTCTCCGCGATCTCCTGCGGATTGGTATTGATCGTCCAGCAATAGCGGTCGAGCTCTTCCCAATCCGGATGTCCGATCTCTTCGTGTTCGATAACGTCGAAGAAAGGCTCGAGCCCCTGCGGATGATACCAGGCCCAGATCACATTGTTCTTCTCGACGAGCGGATAGCTCTTCAATGCGGGCTTTCTCTCGAGAATCGGCGGAATGCGCTTGGCGTAAGGGACTTCCGTGCAGAAGCCTTTGGTGTTGTAGCCCCAGGAATGGAACGGGCAGACGAGCTTCTCCCCCTCTATCTTCCCGCCGACGCCCAGATGCGCGCCGAGATGTGCGCAATAGGCTTCGGTGAGACCGACTTCGCCGCCCTCGGTGCGGAACAGCACCAGATCCTCGTCGAAATATCTGACCGTGCGGACCTCGCCCTTTGCGAGCTCGTCCGTATAGCCGACGAAGAACCACCCGAAAGGAATATCCATCGGGAAACGTTCGACCATGATCTCCCCCTATTCCGCTGCGATCTGATGCTTGAGTTCGCTTTTCGTCGGCCCGATCTTCGCCGCGATTGCATTCATCGCGCCGAGGTCGAGACCCGAATAGACCTGAAGCGCGTTCTTCGAGAAAATCTTCTCGAGATCCGCTTCCGGCAATCCGCCGAGGCTTTCGAGCATCTTCGCCTTGGTCTTCGGCCAGCAACCTTCCGGATGCGGATAGTCCGACCCCCAGATAATGCGGTCGATGCCGATATCGTAACAGGCCCTGGTCGTGTCGCGGTCGGCAAGCGCCGAGGCGACGACCCACATGTTGCGCGCGAAATATTCAGACGGCTTCATGGTGAGCTTGGCGCGAAAATCTCCGAGCTTTCCGCTCGTATGCTTCACGGAGGCGCGGATGTCCATCATCTGCAGCATCCAGGTGAACCAGTATTCCGTGCCCTCGGTGTAGACGACTTTGAGCTTCGGAAAGCGCTCGAAAACCTCGCCGAAAATCATCGTCCACATGGAGCGCGTCATCCAGAACGGATACTCCATCAGGAACGAGCCGATGGCACCCGGCAGATCCTGAATCGCCGGCGACGCACCCGAATGGAAATGGATCGGGAGATCGTACTCCTCGGCGAGTTTCCACACCGGGTCGTATTGCGGATGATTATAGGGCTGGAAACCGTCGGTCATGCAGGGGAAGAGAAGGCCTTTCAACCCGTTTTCTTTCGCCCAGCGAATTTCTTTCAGGTCTTCCTCGATGTCGAAGACGACCGGAATGATCGCGAGGCCGATGCGGCGGTTCGGTTCCATCCTGCAGAAATCGGCCATCCAGCGGTTATGCGCCCGCGCGCCGGCCCAGAGAAGTTCGGGATCGGCGCCGAGGCAACGCAGACCGACATCGGCGCCGAAGGGCGGCGCGTTGCGTTCGGTGATGCCGTCGGGGAAGAGAACCTCGGCCGTGATGCCGTCGCCGTCGAGAACCTTGTTGCGGATGTCGTGATCCCAGACACCGTAAATGTCGTTGCCGCAGTCGGCGCGCCATTTGGTGTTGAAATCGCTGATGAGAAGCTTCTTTTCCATCGCCTCGCGCATGGCGATCTCGCGGGGAAGTCGCTCATCGAACTGCGCGTGATATTTCGGGTCGAGATAATCGCGATATTTTTCCGGCGAGAGGCCCGCATGACCATCGCCCGAAATCACCAGATACCGATCCATTGTGTCCTCCTCCGCATTTCCCACGCCGTATCGAGAACCCCCGTTCCCGCCGGCACCTCTCTCCCAGGCTCCCACCTTCAAAGCCTAAAACCGGGCCTTCACTCCGAGAAGTGCGCCCGGGCGAATTCATCGTTCGTCCTCGCGAACAATGAAACTCAGCCCTTCGCGCTTTCCGCCTGCTCCAGAAAGGGCGGCCTCTCGCCGCCGCCATGCACATCGAGCCGCGCGCCGGTCACGTAACCGGCGAGGGCCGATGCGAGATAAAGACAGGCATTCCCGATATCGGCCGGCATCGCGATGCGCTTCATCGGTTGCGCGGCGTCGATGACCGCGATCCCCGCCTCTCCGCCATAGAAGAGATCGGCTTGTTCCGTGCGGATCATCCCGGCGGTAATCGCATTCACCCGCACTTTCGGCGCCCATTCCTGCGCGAGCGATGTCGTGAGATTGAGAAGCCCCGCCTTGGCGGCGCCGTAAGCCGCCGTTCCGGGCGACGGGCGTATGCCGCTGACGCTGGCGATATTGATGATGACGCCGCCTTGCGCCTGCTTCTGCATCGCCGCATTCGCAATCTGCGCGAGATTGAGCGGCGCGATCAGGTTGAGGCGGATGATCGCTTCCGAAAAGCGCGGCGAGGCTGTTGCCGCATCGGCGGGCGGCGACCCACCCGCATTGTTGACCAGTACATCGAGCTTGCCGAACCGCGCGACAACCGCATCGACGAGCGCCTTCGCCTGCTCGACATCGCGCACGTCGGAGGCGAAAAACACGGCCTCTCTCCCGCCACCGCGCGGCAACGTCTCCGGCGCGTTGCGACCGCAGATCGCGACGTCGGCCCCGGCTTCGAGGAAGCGTTCGGCGATGCCGCGTCCGACGCCCTTGGTGCCGCCCGTGACGAGAACGCTCTTTCCGTCGAGTTCGAGATCGATCGACATCCGCACCTCAGGTCACGCTGTGTTCGTCCCAATAGGCGCGCAGCTGCTTGATCTTGCCCGCATCGTCGAAGACCAGCGTCTCGGTGATCTTCATCGTGGCGGATCCCATATCGCCGACGCTCATCTTCATGTTGAAGATGAAAACTGCCTCGTTGCCGCAGACGACGATGCGTTCGACTTTCGGTTCCAGCGTTGCCGGCCCCTGATCGGCGATCGACCAGAAATTGACGATCGCCTCCTTGCCAACGAAGGGCGGCGCACCGACCGGATCGTCGGCGATGGCGTCGTCGCTGAACATCGCCGCCCGCGTCGCCGTGTCCTTTGTCACATAGGTCTGGAGATATTTCTCGATGGTCGAGCGGATATGCTCCGGCGTCACCGTCCCCTCGATGGAGCCGAGCAGACTTCTGACTGCTTCTTTCAACATGGGCGCACTCCGTTCCTAGAATTCGCTGAGGGCGTAATTGCCATTGTCGATCGAAATGCGCGCATTGCTGATCGAGGCCGCTTCGTCCGAAATGAGGAAAAGCACGAGGTTCGCTACTTCATGCGGGTAGCAAAAGCGGTACCCCATCGGCGAGTCCTTGATCATCTTGAGATCGGTATCGCGCGGCAGGTTCATCTGCTTCAGCACCATCGGCGTCAGAATACCGTCCGGCTGGATCGCATTGCAGCGGATCTTGTAGCCGGCCTGCTTGCAATGGGCGACGACACTGCCGGTGAGTGAGGCAACCGCTGCCTTCGAAGCCGCATAGGCGAAATAATTCGCCGAGCCCAGCGTCGACAGGATCGACGCCATGTTGACGATGGCGCCGCCATGTTCCTTCATTGCCAGAATTGCGTGCTTGCAGCCGAGATAATAGCCGGTGACGTTCGTCTCCTGCGTCCGCTGCCAATCCGCGAAGGGCATGCTTTCGAAATCGCCCATCAGCAGCACGCCCGCATTGTTGACGACACCGTTGATCGGGCCGAAAGCGTCCTGCCCGGTCTTCATCACACGCACCCAGTCTTCATCCTTCGAAATATTGTGCTGAAGCGCGATCGCCTTGCCGCCGCCGATCTCGGCCGCCACGGCCATCGCCGCCTCATGATCGATATCGGTCACGATGACTTTGGCGCCCTCCTTCGCAAGGAGGATCGAATCCTCTCGGCCGCAGCCGCTGCCGCCGCCCGTCACCACCACCACCCTGTTATCGACGCGACCCATTATTCCCCCGCTTCTTCGGCTGTTTCTTTTCACGCACTGGCGAGCTTGCGGCCCGCACGCGCTCCATCCTGCGATGCCTTCGCGACGGACCGCGCCGCCCTGCGTCCAGACCAGACGCAATCGGCCAGCGACAATCCGCTCACATAGAAATTCGATGGAATGCCACAGGCGCTGCGCCCGGCGGCATAAAGGCCCGGTATGAGGCCGTCACCGCCGCGCACAGCGCCTGTTTCCTCATCGACGGCGAGCCCCCCGAGACTCAGCACGGCGAGAGGAAAAAACTTGTTCCGACAGGAA
>CAISYL010000092.1 GCA_903889655.1 uncultured Alphaproteobacteria bacterium
ACGGATGGATGCGGCTTGTTTGGACACTGCCGCCATCAACGCGATGCTGCCCGCCGCCATAATCACGATCGACAATCCCAGCTCGACCATGCTGAAACCGCGTTGGCGAGCCCTTTGGGACCTGGTTTTAGACCTTATGGTCGGGGGGGGGGGGGATGCTAAAACATTGGGACTATACATGCGCACTCTCCAATTGGGTGAGTATTACTGTAACGAGAATAGACTAAGAAGCAAATACTTTAAGTAACCGCTTAAACGACTTGTGATAGTTACAACTACTTGCTGTGGCCCGAAATGGATGCGGCGCGGCTGAAAGTCCCGCGATAGAGCGCATGTCTCCGGCATCTGATTACGGGAAGGGCGTAGCGATGAATTGCATGGACTTGAAGCTGATCGAGGGAATCCTGCCCACGCAGGACATCCACGATTTGATCAAGGCGGGTCGCGTATCGAGCCCGGTCCCCTACGCGGAGGATCAGATCCAGCCCGCCAGTATCGACCTCCGCCTGGGCGCGGTCGCCCATAGGCTGCGCGCCAGCTTTCTTCCCGGGGCTTCGCGCACGATCCAGGAGCGTCTCAGGACGGTCTGCTTGCATACGATCGACATCACCCATGGCGCGGTCCTCGAGACGGGCGCAGTTTACCTCGTCCCGCTGCTGGAATCCCTCTATCTGCCCGACTGGCTTTCTGCTTCCGCAAACCCCAAGAGCTCCACCGGACGGATCGACGTCTTCACCCGTGTGATTACCGATTACGGCGTGGAGTTCGACAAGGTGCGGGCCGGATATCACGGACCGCTTTATCTGGAAATCTGCCCGAAGACGTTCCCGATCCTCGTCCGCCCCGGCTCGCGGCTTTCTCAGCTTCGGTTCCGGGCGGGTGCCCCGAAGTGGTCGGACAAGGAGATGACCAGGCTCCACAGCCGAGCGAAGCTTGTCGACGGTGAAGCGAATATCGCCGGCGGCGTTGGGCTTACGGTCGATCTGGATGGCGACGATGGCCTTATCGGTTATCGCGCCAAGCGTCATTGTGGCGTTATCGACGTCGATCGGAAGGCCGCATATGGCGTCGATGATTTCTGGGAACCGGTTCGCCGCCGGCGGGTCGGCGAGGGCTTCATTCTCGACCCGGACGAGTTCTACATTCTCGCCTCGCGCGAGGCCGTGCATGTGCCGGCGAGCCACGCCGCCGAAATGGTGCCCTATAATCCGCTGGTCGGCGAATTCCGCGTTCATTATGCGGGCTTCTTCGATCCCGGGTTCGGCGCGAAGGAAGCGGGCGGCCTCGGAAGCCGTGCCGTGCTCGAGGTGCGTAGCCACGATGTGCCCTTCATCCTGGAACATGGGCAGATCGTCGGCCGCCTCATCTACGAGCGGCTGACCGCCAGGCCGGAGACGCTCTATGGCGAGGGCCTTGGGTCGAATTATCAGCGCCAGGGGTTAAAGCTCTCCAAGCATTTCCATTCGGTGTAACCCCGCCGATAAAGCGACTACATGCCGAGGACAGCCGGCCGCGCCGCCTCGATCGCCTGACGCACCCGGTCGTAATTGGCGACGCGGTACTCATCGCCGCTGATACCGTCGACCTCGAACTCGGTGTCGCTGCCGGCCAGGGTCACATACTCCCTGTCGAGGTTGGATACGAAAACGTCAGCGTCGACCTGGCCGATGTCGACGATCTTCCCGGATTCGAGATCAATCGTTGCATCGCTGCTGACGACGTACCCGCCGTCCCATTCTGAGTGAAAGCGGCATGGAATGGTCTCGCTCATCGTTACCTCCTTCAATAATGAAGGAGGAAGTTCTGGATGCTCCGGCTGCAAGAAAGAAGCGGTCTCCAGGGGGCGCCATACACGCCTCGCCATCCATGCCTGAGTGTCGCGCGGATTGAAATGGCGGAAGGGGTGGGATTCGAACCCACGGAAGACGTCCCCGCCTTCGACAGTTTTCAAGACTGCTGCCTTAAACCGCTCGGCCACCCTTCCGCTGTAGTCGAGAGATGAGCTTCCATTCGGTGCGTGCAAGTGACGCCATTTCGTCACGGCGTCGTTCCTTGCATTGAGCCGGGATACCTCAAAATCTTCGAGGTATCCCATGATGGAATGCTGGTTCACCGGCCTACTTCTTGATCTCCGACAGCGACAGGTTGCCGGCTGCAGCTGGAACCGCGCGTTGTTGCTGAGAACCTTCACGCGGGAACATCTAGTGCCCCAATCGAGCCAGGTTCTCGACGACCTCGACCCCCTCCTGCAATCGCGGAACGTCGTTCCAGCGTCCCTGCTGGTGAACTCGATGATCGGCAACGCTCCGCTCGGGGTAAAAGTGTTGCTGCGTGATATGCTGATGGCCATGCATCTCGACTCCGGGCGCATGACCATGCAGCGCGCGGATGCGGTGGCCGGTCAAATTCGAGGTTTCCTTGCGGAGTGGAAGCTGCATGGTCGGTACATCTGGGATGACGGCCGGGTTGACCAGCGCTCCGGCGGGCGCGTCGCATTCTTCTCGACCGCCAATCCCGCAATTCCGATCACTGCGCAGGAGCTCGATCAGAGAAACAGGAAGCTGCGTACTCTGCGAAGCATCGAAGAGACCTTCGTGGCCGAGCATTTCGGCGCCGCAGATCTCAGCCAGGATCTGTCGATGTCGATTTAAGACCTACCCAAGGCAAGTCTTCGCCGGCTCACGTGCAGGCGCGACGGCCATTGGTTACGCTCCGAGCAATCCGCCGAGTGGAATGTTGACGACCTTCGCCAGTTTGTCGCCATGCATGCACAGCAGCGCGCGAACGGCATCGAAAGAGCGGTTTTGGATAACCATCTCGTTCTCGAGATCGACACCTTCCGCATCCTTCGGATCGAGTGCGCCCTGTTCTCCGACGTCGAGGCAAATTTTGATGGCTTCGACAAGAACGGACGGATCGCTATCGACGGTCGCCCGCCAAACCCCGTCCGGTTCCGGAAATTCATTAGGAAAGTCGAGATCTGCGATCTCGTCGGCGTAGTTCGTCAGAAAATCCTCGAGTGTATCGGCTGCCGTTCTCTGCCGCTCCAGACGCAATCGCAGATCAACGTCCTCTCGGTCGACATCATGATCGGATGGCTGATTGTCGCGCGCGAGACTGAGAACGACCTCGAGAGCGTCGAAAAAGCTCCGCGGCCTCGGATCGGCGACGACTTTAGAGTTTGCCTCATCCATATCTCTCTCCAACCAATAATCAGGCCCAGAGCTTAGGGCGATGGGGTGCAAGAGAGACCTCTCAAGGAGCCGCCACAATCGAAGGATGTGCCGCTTCACACCGCGACCGGCGCGGCGATATGCGGATGCGCCTCATAGCCTTCGAGCTTGAAGTCGTCGAAGGTGAAATGGAAGATCGACGTCACGTCCGGATTGATGCGCATGGTCGGCAGGGCTTTCGGCTCGCGAGAGAGCTGCAAATTCGCCTGATCGAGGTGGTTCGAGTAGAGATGCGCGTCGCCGAACGTATGGATGAACTCGCCCGCTTCG
>CAISYL010000093.1 GCA_903889655.1 uncultured Alphaproteobacteria bacterium
CTTACGTCGTTCCGTCATGGATATCCCCGCTGAAGATTCATCGCCGGTCACCTGGACCGACGATGAAGAGAGTGCCGACAATGATGGGATCAATCAAGCGCCCGTTTGTCGCTGAGCTTGCTGCCGATCAATCTCGCGTCAGGAAATCGAGACAACCGGTATCGCGCAGGATCGGCGTGAGCCTCTGACGCGCCTCATCGCTCAAGGCCCGGAACCGCGCGCGCAACTCGCCGAGACACTTCGCCTGATACTTGAACGTGCCTTGCGTGTAGCTCATGCCGAGGGCGGAGAAGGAGAAAGTTTCCGCGCCTTTCTTCAGTGCGTCTTCATTGGCGATGAGGAACGGGAAATAAACCTCGCCCGCCATCTGCAGAAGTCCCGTCACCGCGGGCGACAGCGGGACGGCCGGATCGCGCCACGCACCTTCAACGCCCGACGCGTCGTCGAGCTGCGCAAGCCAGCGCATGACGAAGGGCGCCGTCTCGCGCATGAGATCGGCCGGCGTTGGATCGACGGCGAGTTGCGAGAGTTGTCCCATCCAGCTGAAATCGGCGAGAGAAGGCCGCGTACCGAAGAGGTAGGGCTCTTCGGTCACATGCGCGTCGAGAAGCGCCAGCACACGGTGCGCGGTCTCCTCGATGAGCGCCTGGTTCGCTGCAGTGCACCCAACAAGCGCCATGCGTCCGATCTGACGTGCCCCGAATTGCGCCGCATGGGCATCGATCGCCGCGCGGCCGCGCCCGGCCAATCGGTCGAAGGCCAACCATTCGGACATCTGTTTTTGATCGCGTTCCCTGAACCAGCGGTAATGAAACATCATCTTGGTGCCCCATTCATCCGCCATGTCCTCGAGCAGGAAAGCGAGAAACGCCTGCCCCTCGTCGTCGGGGACGATCGAACGCCCGTTCGGATGCCTGCGTTCGAGCTCGAAGATCAACGGCGTCGAGTCATTGCGCAACACGCCGTCAGGAAACTGAATAATCGGGATCACGGCGGGCTTCACGTTGGCAATTTCGTAAGCGTTTCTGTCGTTCAATTGCACCCACACATGAGGGAGGCGCCGGTAGCGCAGGATGGCGCGCATCTTCATGGAATAGGGGGAACCCAGTCCTCCGAGAATCCGATAGGTGCCTTCGCTCATGCCGTTCTTCCTCCCCGTTTTTTCCGGACGCTTGGCAGCGCCGGTCCTGTTTAATGGAAAACATTAACATGGCCGCGGGAGCATTGGCGAGAGGTCACGACAAGACGCTGATGCTGATCCACGGCATGTGGAGCCGCCCGCATGTCTGGGCGAATTTCCGGCGCTTCTTCGAGGACCGCGGCTACCGGGTCGTAACGCCCGTGCTTCGCCTCCACGACATCGAGCCGGGCGCGGAGCTCCATCCGGAATTCGGAAATCTCAGCATTCGGCATTATGCGGACGATCTCGAAGCGGAGATCCATGCACTTGGATGCCGTCCTTTCGTGATCGGTCATTCGATGGGCGGCCTTCTGGCGCAGCTTCTGGCAGCGCGCGGCCTTACCCGCGGCGCGGCGCTGCTCGCCTCCACCCATTGCGCACCGGTTTTCGCCTTCGAATGGTCGTCCGTGCGGATTTTCATGCGGGAGCTGGCCGGCCCTTTCTGGCGCCTGCCGCATCTTCCATCCTATGAGGCAATGCGCTGGGGCGTCCTGAACGGCTTCGATGAAGACGAAGCCCGCGAACTCTATGCGACGCTCATTCCGGAATCGGGCCGCTGCTTCTTCGAAATCGCTTTCTGGTATCTCGACCGGCACCGCTCCGCCCTGATCGACGCCGCCAGCATCAAATGTCCGATGCTCTTCATGACCGGTTCGCATGACCGCATCACCGCGCCGAGGCTTGCCCGCCGGACGGTCGAGTATTTCGGTCCCAAGGCCCGTTTCGAACTGAAGCCCGGTCATGGACACTGGCTGCCGAGCGAACCGGGTTGGGAGATGATCGCCGCACGGGCCGCTCATTTCTTCGAGAACGAAGCCCCGCTCGTCGACGCGGAAACGGGCGCGGCTGAAACCGCGCCCGCCGGCTGGCAACCCATTCCCGCCTGAACCCAATTATTCCGCCGCGCGTGCGGCCGGCGATGGTTGGTGTCCGCGCACGAGTTTGCCGGGCAGCGCACCCGTATGCTGCCCATTTCGATAGATGATCTCGCCGGAGCAGATCGTCGCCACATAGCCGTCGGCTTCCTGCATCAGCCGGCGCGCGCCGGACGGCAGGTCGTAGACCATATGTGGCGGCTTCAACTGCAGCCGCTCGAAATCGATCACATTGACGTCGGCCTTCATGCCCGGCGCGATCAGCCCGCGATCGAGAAGTCCGACCGCTTCCGCCGTGTCGCGCGTCTGGCTCTTGACCACGAAGGGCAGGTCGAGCCTGTCGCCCCTTGTCCGGTCGCGGCACCAATGCGTGAGCATGTAGGTGGGCACGCTGACGTCGCAGATGGCGCCGACATGCGCGCCGCCATCCGACAGCCCGAACAGCGTGTTCGGGTTGCGCATCATGGTCAGCGTATTGTCGAGGTTGAATTCGAAATAATTATGCAGCGGGAAGAAGAGGAACCCGGTACCGCCATTCGCCGTCAGCACATCGAAGACGATCTCGTCGGGATTGACGCCGTCGCGTTTGGCGCGCGCGCCAATGCTCTCTTCGGGCGCCGGCTCGTAATTCGGCGGATCGCCGAGATCGAACATCTTGTGATAGGCGCCGGCAAGCGAATTGACGAAGGGGTGCCCCGCTTCCGGCGCCTCGGCGAGAAGCTTCGCCCGGAAGGAGGGATCGAGCATCTTCGCGACGCGCTCGGCAAGCGGCAGATGCGCAATCGCCTGATAGGACGGCCGCGTCACGAAAGGATGCACCGAACCCTGCAACCCAAGCATCAGGCCGACCGGACGGCCTTGTACCTGCGCCTTGATCGGCAGCCCGCGCGCCGCCGCCTTGTCGAGACGGCCCATCAGATCGCGCCACTGGTCCGGGATGACGTCGGCCTGCACCATCGAGAAGCTGAGCGGACGTCCCGAAACCTCGACGAGCTTTTCGACCAGATCGAACTCGTGATCGAACTCGCGGAAATCGGAGACCCATTGCAGCACGCCCGCGCCGGCTTCGCGCAAGCCCTCGGCGATCGCGACCATCTCGGCATCCGCAGCACCGACTGTCGGCGTGAGATCGCCATCGGCCGTGCGATGGACGAAAGTGCGCGTGGTCGAGAAGCCGATGGCGCCCGCCTTGATCGCGTCGCGCGTGATCCGCTTCATCTCGGCGATCTCGGCCTCGGTGGCCGGCTCGCGCTTCGCGCCGCGCTCGCCCATCACATAGACGCGGAGCGCACCATGCGGCACCTGCGCGACGACGTCGATGTCGTGCGGAACGGCTTCGATGGCATCGAGATAATCGCCGAAGCTCTCCCAGTTCCAGGAGAGGCCTTCATGGAGCGCCGCGCCCGGAATGTCCTCGACGCCTTCCATGAGCCGGATCAGCGTCTCGTGGTCGCTCTTGCGCACCGGCGCGAAGCCGACGCCGCAATTCCCCATGACCACGGTCGTCGAACCATGGATCGAAGACGGCGTCATGCGATTGTCCCAGGTGACTTGGCCGTCGTAATGCGTATGGATGTCGACCCAGCCAGGCGTCACGAGGAAGCCTTTCGCGTCGATTTCCTCACGGCCTTGCGCCGAAACGGCGCCAACCTCGACGATCACACCCTTGTCGATCGCGACATCCGCCTCGCGGGGAGCGCCACCCGTTCCGTCGACGACCGTGCCGCCGCGGATCACCAGATCCACCTGCCTCATGAGACTTCCTCCGGTTTTTGAATGTCTTGTTGCGGTCAGTCTAACCCCTTGCCGGGTTTGGGGAAAGGTTTGCGCCCAGCCCGCGATTAACCAGCATTCATTACACTTGTATTAAAACTAAAATACGAATTTCACCGAGCCTTAACAGGGGTGGCGCTAGGACGGAAGTCCCCTTTCAGTGAGTGTCGCGTCCCGATGTCCAGCAAGCCCCCCGCCCCCCGCATGCCCCCCTCGACCGACAAGCGCGGCGACCCAGGCCTTGGGCATCCGGCGCGCAAGACCGTGGAAGGCAAGCGCATCCCGCAGGAAGTGATCGCCAAGATCGAGGATCTTCACCGCCGCTACCTGCTGCGCAAACCCAACGGCTGGCGTGCCCATCTGCGCGACTGCGATCTTTCCGGTCTCGACCTGCGCAACCTCAATTTCTCGGAGGCGCAATTCGTCTCCTGCAACTTCGCCAACGCCAATCTCGAGGACGCCAAATTCATGCGCGCCGACCTTTTCAGCGCGAGCTTCGACCAGGCGAACCTCACACGCACCAATTTCACCGGCGCCGATCTCCGGGGCGCGCAATTCGAAGGCGCGGAACTCAACGCCGCGACGCTCGACGGCGCCGATCTCGGCCTTGGCGTCATCTTCCGCCACGGCAAGGACAGCAGCATCCGCCAGAGCATATCGAGCTTCCGCAACGCCAATCTGCGCGGCACCAATCTCGCCGATGCGAAGCTCTCGGGCGCAAGCTTCGAGGGCGCGGCACTGAACGGCGTCAACATGACCGGCGCCGATCTTCGCGATGCGAAATTCGCCGGTGCGCAGCTCAACGACGTGCAGCTCGGCGCCGCCAATCTCGACGACGCGGATCTCCGCGAGGCGATCATGGACGCGGAAACGTTCCAGCGCACCGAACTCTCTGGCGCAAAGCGCGCGCGCAAGGCGCCGCTGCCCGAACGGCTAGAGCAGATCCTGAATTCCCATCTTCTCTGGATTCAGTCCAACCGCCGCGAAGGCCTGCGCGCCGATTTCTCGGAGATGTATCTCGCCGGCTACGACCTTGCCGGCCGCATCCTTGCCGGCGCGAAGTTCGAGCACGCGATCCTCAGCGACGCCAATCTCGAAGGCGCGATCCTCGCCGCAGCCAATCTGCGCAACGCGGTGCTGGTGCGGGCGAACCTCACCTGCGCCGATCTGCGCGGCGCCGACATGCGCGGCGCAGATCTGCGCGAGGCAAAGCAGGACCGCGTCCTCACCGGCAATCTCGCCGGCACATCGCTACAGACAAGGCGAGCGTGAGCCCGGTCTTCAGAACCGGAAGCTGATCTTCCCGACTTCCGCCAGTTCCTCCGCCGACATTTCCCATTCGCCGGCCTTCACGTTGAGCTCGACCTGTTCGGGCTTCGTCGCGCCGGCGATGACGCTGCCGACATGGGGTTGCGAGGCGAGCCAGCCGAAGGCGACGTCGAGGATCGTATGGCCGCGCGCGGCCGCGAAGGCTTCGAGCTTTTCGACGATGTCGAAATTGGCATCGGTGAGGATCGACTTCGCCCGCTCGCCCCACATAACGAGACGCGAGTCGTTCGGCCCCGCCGCGTTGCGCTTGTATTTGCCCGTCAGCATGCCGCTCGCCAGCGGGAAATAGGGCAGCACGCTGGCGCCATAGGCATTCGCCGCCTGCACGAGATCGGCCTCGATCTTGCGGTCGAGCAGATTGTAGTGGTTCTGCGCCGAGATGAACTTCGCATAGCCCTTCTTCTCGGCGATGTACCAGGCCTCGACAAGCTGCCAGCCGGTGAAATTCGACGAACCGACATAACGCACCTTGCCGGCCCGGACGAGATCGTCGAGCGCGGACAGCGTTTCCTCGATCGGCGTTTCCGCATCGGGGAAATGTATCTGGTAGAGGTCGATATAATCCGTGCCGAGACGTTTCAGGCTCGCCTCCACCGCATTCATGATGTAGCGGCGCGAGGCGCCCTGCATGTAGCCGCCGGGACCCATCGGCAGACCGAACTTGGTTGCTAGCACGATGTCCTTGCGCCGCGCGCCCAGCGCCTTGCCGAGCATCGTTTCCGAGCCGCCCTGCCCGCCATACATGTCCGCCGTATCGAAGAGCGTGATGCCGAGATCGAGCGCTTTCCCGACGACCGCGTCGGTCTCCGTCTGGTCGCACTTCATGCCGAAATTGTTGCAGCCGAGGCCGACGACCGAAACCTTGAGGCCGGACTTGCCGAGCGTCTTCATGCGCATCTGCGTCTCCCGATATCTGATTGAAGGATGTGAATGGCAGGTGTGTGAGCTTAGCGCGTTTGCAACGCAACGCAGATGACATCTCTGTCAGCAATTGCGCCCGCGTCGCGATTGCACCCCTAAAACAAATTCATTAGACTCCGAAAATAGGGCAATTACCCTAAAACAAAAGGCGGCCGCGAAAGAGCCCGGAAAGGGCCGGCGAGACCGCCTGTCTCAGGAGGAGGAGACGCATGAAATTCACCTGGTTCAATCTGATGCCATGGCCGTATCTCCCGGATGACTTCCGCGAGAAGCACCGTTCGGTCTGGGTCGACATCGACTCGCGGCTCTTCGATCCGGCGAAAAGCCACGAGGTCTACAACTCGCATATGGACCTGCTGGAATACGCCTCGACGCTCGGCTTCGACGGCATCGGCGTCAACGAACATCATCAGAACGGCTACGGCATCATGCCGTCTCCGAACATCATCGCGGCGGGCCTCGCGCGGCGCACCAAGGATGTCGGCCTCGTCGTGCTCGGCAATTCGATCGCGCTTTATAACCCGCCGGTCCGCGTCGCCGAGGAATTCGCGATGCTCGACTGCATTTCGGGCGGCCGCCTCGTCGCAGGCTTCCCGGTCGGCACGTCGATGGACACCAACTATTGCTACGGCCAGATTCCGGCGCTGACGCGCGAGAAATATGCCGAAGCGCATGACCTTATCAAGCGCGCCTGGAACGAGCCCGACCCCTTCGCCTTCAATGGCCGCTACAACAAGCTGCGCCACGTCAACATCTGGCCGCGTCCGATCCAGAACCCGATGCCGATCCACATTCCCGGCGGCGGCTCGGTCGAGACCTACGACTTCTGCATCGACAACACTTACTCCTATTCCTACCTCTCCTTCTCCGGCTACATCCGCGCCAAGGCGCTGATGCAGGGCTATTGGGACCGCGTCGCCGCGCGCAACGCGCCCGACGCATCGCCTTATCGCGCGGGCTTTGCCCAGACGATCTGCGTCGCCGAGACGGACGAGGAAGCCGAGCGGCTTTATTCCGAACATGTGAGCTATTTCTACAACCGCTGCCTCCATGTCTATGGCGGCTTCGCGGATGCGCCGGGCTATCGCACCATCAAGACGATCCAGACGGGGGCGCTCTCGCAATATGCCCCGCCCGGCGAAGGCGGCTACAGCAAGCTCACCTGGAAGGACCTCGTCGATGGTGGCCACGTCATTGCGGGCAGCCCGGAAACGGTGCGCCAGCGCATGGAAGAGCTGATCAAGAGCCTCAATGTCGGCAACATCTTCTGTCTTCTCCATGTCGGCGACATGCCGAAGGAAAAGTGCATGTATTCGACGAAGCTCTTCGCCGAAAAGGTCATGCCGAAGCTCCGCAACATGTTCCCGGACTATGCGGACGACAACCGCTTCTGGTGCAAGCCATTGGCGAAGCGGGTAACGCCGGGCATCAGCACCAATGAAATGAGCATGGCCGCAGCCGTCGGAGGGAAGGACTGATGGAAACGAAAACGATCGACACGCATCACATCCCGGTCCGCTATTTCGAAGGCGGAAAAGGCCAGCCGCTCGTCTATCTGCACGGCGCGGGCGGCATCCTCGCCGGCGATCCAATCCTGACGAAACTCGCGGAGAAGTATCACGTCCATGCGCCGCTTCTGCCCGGCTATGGCGACTCCGAGGAATGCGGCGAACTGCGCGACATGCTCGATATCGCGCTTCATACATCCGACGTCGTCGACGCGCTCGGCTTGAAGGATCCGATCCTGGTCGGCCATTCGATGGGCGGCATGATCGCCGCCGAGATGGCAGCTCTCGCGCCGCACGATTATTCGCGCCTCGGTCTCATCTGCCCGGCGGGATTGTGGCTCGACGACCATCCGATTCCCGATCTCTTCGCGATGCTGCCCTACGAGATGCCGCAATATCTCTTCCACGACGTGGAGGCCGGCACGAAGCTGATGACGGCGGGCGTCGCGCTCGACGATCCGGAATGGCTGAAAGGCTTTCTCGTGCAGAACGCGCGGCAGATGGGCATGGCCGGAAAAATTCTTTTTCCGATTCCGGACCGCGGTCTTTCGCAAAGGCTTTATCGCGTGAGAGCGAAAACGGTGCTCGTCTGGGGCGATAGCGACAGGCTGATCCCACCTGCCTATGCACATGCCTGGAAGAAGGCGATCAAGGGCGCGGAACTCGTCTCGATCGCGGAAGCGAGCCACATGGTGACGCTGGAAAAGACCGATCAGGTCGTCGCCGCGCTGGCGAAGCTCGCCTAGACAATTTGAATTCGGCGTCGAAAAACAAGAAACGGACGTTGGATAGGAGCGAAGGGCCGGTGGAAACGCCGGCCCTTCTGCTTTTTGGAGCGTCAGCTATGCGCGGCAACCGCCGCCATGGCCAGCGTGACGAGATCGCCGATCAGCAACACCACCGTCGCGAGACCGCCGATAGTGAAACCCAGGCTGCGCTTGTTCGCGGCCTTGTAATAGCCGAGCGCATAGACGACGCGTCCGATCGGATAGAAGATGCCGATGGCCGCCGCCCAGAGATCATGAGTCGTCAGCGCGAAAAGCCAGAGTGCCGGCAAAAAGAGCATCAGCCCCTCGAGCGTATTCTCATGCACGCGAATGACGCGCATCAACTCGTCCGGCCCGCTCATGGCCGGCGCCGGCACGTTATGCTTCGTGCGGGCGCTGCCCACGCGCAGCGACATCCAGAGATAGACGAGTAGCGCGAGAAGGGTCACGAGACCCGTATGCGGATAGGCGAATGGCATTGTGTTTCTCCCCCTGAACCCTTAGACCGGGCGGGAACCTAGCATCTAATGCGGCGGAGGGCGACATATAGACGGAAGCGATCTTGCCGCGGATTTAATGGATGAAAACCGCGGATGCAGCCCAGACTTCCTGACTAGACGGGCATCATGATTATTTCTCACAGGAAGAAGTTCATCGCCCTCGCACCGTGGAAGACCGCGAGCAGCACGATGCGGGCGCGCCTCGGTCTCTTTTGCGATAGTCCCTATCCGATTTTCCCGGACTTCAATCTGCATCTGGCACAAATCGCCACCCAACACATGACACGCGCGGATTTCGAGGCACTGCCGGAAAGCCGCCTCCAATATTTTTTGACGGCCTTCGTCCGCAATCCCTATGACCGTGCCTATTCCGGCTTTCGGCAATTGCAACGAGACATGAAAATCCTCCCACGCATCCCTTACGCGAATCCGTGGGTAAGAGACTGCGTGTTGAAGTGCCTCGCCGAAATCGAGGAGCAATTGACCATGGCTTCGTTCGACTTCGACAACTGGATCGCGCGTCTCGAACTTCAACAAATCCTGGATGCCAATCACAACATTTGCTTCCCGCTGCATCCCGCCCATTACTGGACGCACCACAATGGCCTGAGGGCCGTCGACTTCATTGGCAAGGTCGAGAATTTCGAAGATGACTTTGCATCGCTCTGCGCAAAACTTGGCGTCGAGGATTGGTCCTATATCAACGCAAATGTTGACTACAACGCAGAGGCTGCCCCTCATCCGGACGGCTACAAATATATCCATCTGATGAATCCCGCATCCATTGCGCGTATCGGCCGTCTCTTCGACAAGGACTTCGAGATTTTCGGCTATCGACGACTCCCCTGAAGCCTTTCGTCGCACTGGAATTCCGGCGTCGATTGGCCCTATCTTTTCTCTGGAAGAAGAGGAGGAAGATATGCAGCTCGCATTGCGACCAGAGGACGAAATCTTCCGGCGGGAGGTTCGGCAATTTCTGAAAGAGAACCTGCCGCGCGACGTCGCCGAGGCGCGCGCCGTGGGCGTTTCCGTGCCGAAGCTTCTTCTCAAGCGATGGCACAAGACGCTCTATGAAAAGGGCTGGGTCGCGCCCGCCTGGCCGAAAGCGGCCGGCGGCACGGGCTGGAGTGTGACGCAGCAGCATATCTTTCAGGAAGAATGTGCGCAGGCGAACGCCCCCTCGCTGATGCCCTTCGGCCTTTCGATGGTCGGCCCCGTCATCTACACCTTCGGCAACGATGCGCAGAAGGCGCAGCACATTCCGGGCATCCTGTCCGGCGATGTCTGGTGGTGTCAGGGCTATTCCGAACCGGGCTCGGGTTCGGACCTTGCGTCGCTGAAAACGAAGGCCGTCCGCGATGGCGACACTTATGTCGTCAACGGCCAGAAGATCTGGACGTCCTACGCGCATGAGGCGGACTGGATTTTCTGCCTCGTCCGCACCGACGATCAGTCGAAACCGCAGGAGGGCATCTCCTTCCTCCTGATCGACATGAAGACGCCCGGCATCACCGGGCGCCCGCTCGTCTCGATCGACGAGCTCCATCATCTCAATGAAGTCTTCTTCGAGGATGTGCGCGTGCCGATCGCCAACCGCATCGGCGAGGAAAACAAGGGCTGGACCTATGCGAAGTTCCTGCTCGCCCATGAGCGGACGGGAATCGCCGGCGTACCGCAATCGAAAAAGGCCGCCGAAGAACTGCGCCGCATCGCCGGAACCGAACGCGCGAGCGACGGCAAGCGTCTCGCCGACGACCCGGATTTTCAGGCGGCTCTGGCCGACATCGAGGTGAAACTCGCCGCGCTCGAGATCACCAACCTGCGCATTCTCGCCGAAACGGAAAAAGGCACCAGCGTCGGCGTCGAGGCGTCGGTCCTGAAGATTCTCGGCACCGAAGTGCAGCAGGCGTTGCAGACGCTCGCCGTCGAGGCCATCGGCTATTACGCGCATGCCTCGCACCGCGAGCGCCTTGAAGGCCGCAGCAACGCGCCGGTCGTCGGACCGGAATACGGCGAGACGATCTTCGCGAGCTACGGCTTCGGCCGCGCCGCCTCGATCTATGGCGGCTCGAACGAAATCCAGCGCAATGTACTCGCGAAGGCCGTGCTGGGACTTTAGCGCGCGAAAAACCGCGCGAGAGATCCGGCAAAGCTGAGCCCGGCGATGGTTGCGGCCATGGGCATCGCCGTACCGTCGTTGAGCGCGCCGACGATACCGCCGGCGGCGGCGGCCAGTGCGAACTGGATAATGCCGGTGAGCGCTGCCGCGGCGCCGATGTGAAGCCCCGCCCGCGACATCGCCGCCGCCGTTGCGTTGGCGCCGATGAGGCCGACGCTGCCGACGACGATGAAAAGACAGATCATCAGCGGCACGAGCGCCGACGGCGTGAAGAAACTGAACCCCAGAAGCGCAAGCGAGGCGACGAGATGAAGGCTCATCAGCGCCTTCAGGATGGTGCGGCCGGAGATCGACGCGCGGCGGAGGATGAAGGCGTTGACCTGCGACGCAGCGATAAGGCCCAGCGCATTCATGCCGAAGACCATCGCGAAATGTTCGGGGCTGAGCCGGTGCAACTCGATGAAGACGAAGGGCGAACCGGTGATATAGGCAAACATCGCCCCGGAGATGCAGGCATTGGCGAGCGAGAAGGCCATGAAAGGCCCGTCGCCGAAAAGCGCCACATAGGCCCTCAGCACATGGACGACACCGCCCTTGTGCCGCTTCTGCACCGGCAGCGTCTCGCCAAGACCGAGGAGGACGGCAATGGCGCATAGAAGGCCGAAGCCCGCCAGCAGCCAGAAGATCACCGACCAGTCGTAATGCGCGACCAGAAAGCCGCCCATCAGCGGCGCCAGAATGGGCGCAATGCCCATGACGAGCATCAGCATCGAAAAAACCTGAGCGGACTCTCGCTCGTCGAAGAGATCGCGCACCATGGCGCGGCCGATGACGATACCAGCGCAACCGCCCAGCGCCTGCACCAGACGCGCCGCGGTGAGGCTCTCGATATTCGCGGCATTGGCGGCCCAGAGCGACGCCAGCACATAGGCGGCGATGCCGATGAGGAGCGGCGGCAGCCGGCCCGTGCGATCGGAGAGCGGCCCTAGCACGCCCTGCCCGAGCGCCAGGCCGACGAAATAGATCGCAAGCGTCGCCTGCACCGCGCCGTCGCTCGCGTGGAAATGCGCGGCGATCGATGGAAAGGCGGGCAGATACATGTCGATGGAGAGCGGTGCGAAAGCCGTCAGCGCACCAAGGATCACCACAAACTTCAGATGGTCTTTTCGCGCAGTCGCGACCGGCATTGAAACTTACCCTCGTCAGCTCGTCCGCGTGCTTCTTACACGCAAACGCGCCGCCTTGCCAAAGCGGCGCGTCGAGCCGGGGCCGCGCTCAAATCTTCTTTTCGCCCTGCCAGTAGCGGTCGCGCACCGATCGCCGCACGATCTTGCCGGACGGCATGCGCGGCAGGTCGTCGGTGAAATCGATGGAGCGCGGGCGCTTGTAGCCGGGAAGACGCTCGGCGGCGAAGGCGAGAAGTTCTCTCTTCAGGGCTTCGGTTGCCGCAACCCCCTCATTGAGTTGCACCACGGCCTTTACTTCCTCGCCCCACTCCTCGTTCGGCACACCGACCGCGGCAACGTCGAAAACGGCGGGATGTTTCAATATCTCCTCATCGATTTCGACCGGATAGATATTGACGCCGCCCGAGATGATGACTTCGGCGCTGCGCCCGGTGAGGAAGAGAAATCCGTCCTCGTCGAGGTAACCCATGTCGCCCATGGTGTAGTAATCGCCGCGATAGGCGCCTTCTGTTTTCTCCGGCGCCTTGAAATACTCAAAGCGCCCCTGCGCCGGCGCCTTGAAATAGATCGTGCCGACCTCGTTCGGGCCGACCATCTCGCCCACATCGTCGACGATCTTCATCTCGACGCCGGGCAGCACGCGGCCGACCGTGCCGGGCTTGGTCAACCATTCATGGCTGTCGATGAAGATGCCGCCGCCTTCGGTCGCCGCGTAATATTCGAAGACGACGGGACCGAGCCATTCGATGGTGCGCTGCTTGACATGGGCCGGGCACGGCGCCGCGCCATGAAGAACCCAGCGCAGCGTCGAGTAGTCGTACTTGCCACGCACTTCGGGCGGCAGGCTCAACATGCGGTGAAGCATCGTCGGCACGACATGCGTATGGGTGATGCCGAATTCCTCGACGAGCCTGAGCGTTTCCTCCGCATCCCATTTGTCCATGAGGACGCAGCCGACGCCGGCATTGAGCGGGAAGGCGAGATTGAGGCTGAGCGGCGCCGCATGATAGAGCGGCCCGGTGACCAGAGACATATCATCGCCCGGACGAAAGCCCGCCGTTTCGGCGAGCTTCACATAAAGCGGCGTTACCGGCGCCGCGTCGCGCCGGAAGACGCCCTTGGGGTGCCCGGTCGTGCCGGAGGTGTACATCATCAGCGTACCGAGCACGGGATCTTCAAGATCGTGCTCCGCTTCCTCGCTCATAACATCGTCATAAGAGGCAAAGCCTGCGATATCGCCGCCTATCGCGAGCCTCACCTTCACGGCCGGGGCCATCGACGCGGCTTCGAGTGCATTGCCGGTAAAGCGAATATCCGCGACAAAGGCCTTCGCTTCGCAATTTTCGACGATGTAGCCGATTTCCGATCCCTTGAGGTGCCAGTTGATCGGCGTCAGGCGGAAGCCGCCGCGCTGGCAGGCGGCGAGCACCTCGACGAATTCCGGCCGGTTCGAACAGAGCAGCGCCACGGCGTCTCCGCGCTGAAGCCCGCCGCGGCGAAAGGCGCGCGCAAGCTGGTTCGCCCGCGCATTGAGTTCGGCATAGGTGCGATCGCCCGCGTCGGAGATGACGGCGGGACGCTCCGGGTCCTGCGCGGCATGCCAGGCAATCACCATGCCGACAGCGGCTGCGGCTTCGCGGTCGAGTGTAAGGACTTCGGCCAGACTCATCTTTCCCTCCCCAGGGCATGATTTCTTATATGGCCCCATTGGAAAGCTGTCCGCCGTCGAACGTCAAGCAGCCTCCTCGTGCCCGATGCGGCGAAATGAGACGCGGGGCCCTGTTTGTGGTTACATGCCCTGGGGGTACCCGTATGGAGTTTTCTGACTGGATGGCATCCGCCCGCCGCGTTTTTGCCGCGACCGCGCTCATTTGCGCCCTTTTCACCATCGGCCTTGAAGTGCCCGCATCTGCGGAGGAGCCGGACAACGGCTTCATCTCGCTTCAGGTCGAGAACGACCTTTTCGCCAAGCTCGCCAATACGGACCGGCACTATACGAACGGCCTCCAGATGTCCTGGCTCTCGGCGCCGCGGGACGATCTTCCCGACTGGCTGAAGGCTCTCTCCGAGCCGCCGCTCTTTGGATATTTCACAGACGACGCCAATGTCGTGAAGGTCAGCCGGAGGATCGGCGTCAATCTAGGTCAGGAAATCTTCACGCCCGACGACACGGATGCCTCGCAACCCATCCGCAACGACCGGCCCTACGCCGCGTGGCTGCATACGACCTTCACGCTCGAAAGCGTACGCGAGAACCAGGCGGGCGCGGCGTGGCAGGACCAGTGGAAGCTCGATCTCGGCGTCGTCGGCCCATGGGCATTGGGGCGCCAGGTCCAGAACACCTGGCACAAGCTCATCAACGTCGAACAGGCGAATGGCTGGGCGAACCAGCTGCGGAACGAGCCGACCGTCGACGTGAGTTTCGAACGCGCGTGGCGCTCTGCCAAGACCGATACGACGTTCCTCGGCCTCGACACCGACACCATTCCTTATGGCGTCGTCGCGCTCGGCAATGCACAGACCTATGCGGGTGTCGGCGCGATCATCCGCCTCGGACCCGACCTGCCCGACGATTTCGGCCCGAGCCGCATCTATCCCGGCATCGGCGGTTCCGACTGGTTCCACGCTTCTCCGGGTTTCGACTGGTATGTCTTCGGCGGCGGCGAACTGCGCGGCGTCGCGCGCGACATTTTCCTCGACGGCAATACCTTCCGCGATAGCCAGAGCGTCGACAAGAAGCCGTTCGTCGGCGATATCAAGCTCGGCGCGGTGGCCCTCTATGGCGATACGCGGCTGAGCTTCACGCATGTCTTCCGCACCAGGGAATTCTACGGCCAGCCGAAGATCGACCAATTCGGCTCCATCACCCTGAGCTTCGGCCTCTGACGGCGCCGCGACGATCCTGCTTTCGCACGGGCAGCGATGGCGGTTAGGATATTGCGGGTCCGGCAACGACCGGACCTGCCGAAAAATCAGAAAGTCATTCAGGGAGTCGCACCATGGCCGTCATGCCTATCGGACGCATTCCGGCCTTCTGGGCCGCGCGCGATCCGGACACGCCCGCCATCACACATGAAGGCCGCACCGTCAGCCGCGCCGAATTCGACGCGCGCACCAACAGGCTCGCCCGCGCCTATGAAGCACTCGGCGTCAAGGAAGGCGACTTCGTCACCATTGGATTGCCGAACGGCATCGAATTCTACGAAGCCTGTTTTGCGACCTGGAAACTCGGCGCGACACCGCAACCGGTTTCCGCGCGTCTGCCGAAGCTGGAACGCGAAGCGATCGTCGAAGTCGCGAACCCGGCGCTTGTCGTTGGCGCTCCTCTCGGCGCCCATGGCGGGATCGCCTGCATCGAAGCGGGCTTCGAACCCGATCCCTCGCTCTCCGATAAGGAGTTGCCGGAACGCGTATCACGCTACTGGAAAGCGCCGACCTCCGGCGGGTCGACCGGCCGGCCGAAGATCATCGTCTCCAACGATCGCGGCGCTTTCGATCCGCTCGAACCGCATCTGCAGCAGGTGATCGACCGTGCGCAGCTCGTGCCGGGGCCGCTCTATCACAACGGCCCCTTCAGCTTCTCGATGACGGGGTTCATGCGCGGCAATCACATCGTCGTCATGACGCGCTTTGACGCCGAGGAGACGCTGAAGCTCCTCGAACGTCACAAGATTGACTGGGTGATGCTGGTCCCGACCATGATGCAGCGCATCTGGAACCTGCCGGAGGAGGTGCGCAACAGGTACGACCTCTCGCATCTGCGCATCGTGCTGCATCTCGCGGCCCCCTGCCCCGCATGGCTGAAAGAAAAATGGATCGAATGGCTCGGCCCGATGCGCATTCATGAGCTCTATGGCGGCACGGAAGCGCAGGGCGCCACCTGGATCAACGGCGAGGAATGGCTCGCGCATCGCGGCTCGGTCGGAAAACCGGCCGTTACCTGCGAGATGAAGATCGTCGGCAAAAACGGCGAGACGCTTGGGCCTCGCGAGGTCGGCGAGGTCTATATGCGGCCGTTCTCCGGCCCCGGCACGACCTATCATTATATCGGCGCCGATCCGAAGCAGATCGACGGCGGCTGGGAGTCGATCGGCGATGTCGGCTACATGGACGAAGATGGTTATCTCTATCTCGCCGACCGCCACACCGACATGATCCTTTGCGGCGGCGCGAACATTTATCCAGCCGAAGTCGAGGCGGCGATCGATTCATTTCCCGGCGTGCGATCCAGCGCCGTCATCGGCCTGCCGGACGACGATCTCGGCAATGTCGTGCATGCGATCATCGATGCGCCGGGCGGCTTCGACGAGAAAGCGCTGACTGCCTATCTCGCCGAGCGGCTGGTCCGCTACAAGATTCCGCGCAGCTTCGAAATCGCGCATGAACCGCTCCGGGACGATGCCGGCAAGCTGAGGCGCTCGGCCCTGAGAGCCGAACGCCTCAAAACATCCGCCTGAGCGGGGGATATTCAATTGCGGCGCTTGTAGTCGCGCGTCTCTTCCGGATCGTGCTCCTTGGCGTGGGCCGCGGCCTTGTCGTGAGCGGCGTCGAGATCCTTGCCCTCGGCGCTGTTCATGGCGCGTCTCGCTTCGGCGGCCGCTTCGCCGACCCGGCCGGATTTCACGAATTCCTTCGTTTCCTTGTTGTACTCTTTCGCGGCGGTACGATTGCCTTCGCCTTCGTTCTGCTGTTTGCCCATGATTTTTCTCCGGTTGATCGACCGAGAAGAAACGTATGGAGCGATAAGGCGTTCCGGCGGGTGAAAGCGAAGCGGGAGGATCAGACTTCCGTTTTCGTGCCGAGCTCGACGACGCGGTTCGGCGGAAGCTGGAAATATTCCGTTGGCGAGAGCGCGTAATCCATCAACAGGATGAAGAGCTGCGACTGCCAGCCGGGCATCTTCGACGAATGCTCGTGAACGAGCGTCTGACGGCTGACGAAATAGGAGGTTTCCATCGGCGGGAAGTCGAGGCCGAAGGTGCGGCATCGCTCGAGCTGCTCTGGCACGTCGACCTGCTGCATGAAGCCGTGGCGGATTTCGATCCGCGCGAAACCGTTGGCCAGGGATTCGACCTTGAGCTGATCGGCGAGCGGAACGCGCGGCGTGTCCTCCGTGCTGACACGTAGAAGCGCAACGCGCTTGTGAAGAACCTGGTTGTGCTTGAGATTATGCAACAGCGCCGTCGGCACCGCGTCGAGATTGGCCGTCAGGAAGACTGCGGCGCCCTTGACGCGCTGAATTTTTTGATCGGCGGCCTGTTTCAGAAGCGTCTCGAGCGGAATCGCACCGTCGAGGAATTGCTCTGCGAGAAGCTTGCGGCCGCGGCGCCACGTCTCCATCACGATGACGAGACCGAAGCCGACCGCGATGGGCAACCAGCCGCCTTCGAGAATCTTGGTAAGATTCGAAGTGAGGAAACTCACATCGATCACGAAGAAGAAGGCAGCAACGAGCAGAACCGGAACGAGCGGCCAGCCGGCGATGCGGCGGTAATAGTAAAAACCGATCAGCGTCGTGATGACCATCGTGCCGGTCACGGCAATGCCGTAGGCGTAAGCAAGGTTGGAAGACGACTCGAAACCGACGACGGTCGCCAGGACACCGACCATCAGCGCCGCGTTGATCTGCGGCACGTAAATCTGCCCGGCTTCACGCGCCGAGGTATGCCGGATGCGAACGCGCGGCAGCCAGCCGAGTTCGACCGCCTGGCTGGTGACGGAGAAGGCGCCCGAAATCACCGCTTGCGAGGCGATGATGGCGGCCATGGTGGCGAGCAGCAGCAGCGGCACGCGCAGGATTTCGGGTGCGAGAAGATAGAAGGGATTTTCGACGGTCGACGGATCGGCGAGAAGAAGAGCGCCCTGCCCGAAATAATTGAGGATGAGCGCCGGCCAGACGAAGGCGATCCAGACCCTGCGGATGGTCGCGCGTCCGAAATGTCCCATGTCGGCATAAAGCGCCTCGGCGCCCGTAATCGCGAGGACGACCGCGCCGAGCAGCAATAGCGGATGTGTATGACCCGCCATGAGCAGGTCGAAGCCATATCGCGGATTGAGCGCGGCGAGCACACCGGGATGGCGGGTAAGCCCGTAAATGCCGAGAGCAGCCAGAACCGTGAACCAGACCCCCATGACCGGACCGAACAAGGCGCCGACACGCGCCGTCCCGCTCCGTTGGGCGAGAAAAAGGCCGACCAGCAGAACCGCCGCGATCGGCACGGTCATGCCATTGAAGACTGGCGAGATGACCTCAAGACCCTCAACCGCGCCAAGAACGGAAATCGCCGGCGTGAGGATGCCGTCGCCGTAAAAGAAGGCTGCCCCCAGCATGCCGCCACCGATCATGGCGGTCGCGAGCCAGGAGCCGGGCCGCGCCTGTTTGAGGGCGAGCGCCGTCAGCGCGAGCACACCGCCTTCGCCCTTGTTGTCCGCCCGGAGGATGAAGATCACATATTTCACCATCACCACGAGCGTGATCGCCCAGAAGACGAGCGAAAGCACACCGAGGACGGTCTCCGGCATGACTTTCAACCCGACGGCCGGATCGAAGCATTGGCGGATGGTGTAAAGCGGGCTGGTCCCGATATCACCGAAAACGACGCCCATTGCGGCGACGTGGAGAGCGAGCCGGAAGGGCCGTTCTCCTTCGGACGAGGCGATGCTCAAAAGGTCGAGCCCCCTAGGTTGCGAGGGGGCGGATGCTGTCCGATGACGCGGGCAAGGTCAACCAGTGCGCCGCACAAATTTCCGCCACAATTGCGACCATCTGTCGCCTCTGTTAGAGCAGTCCCAACGCCATCGCCCATCGAAATACGAAGATTATGGAGAAGAATAATGACAAATTCCGGCGCTGAGACTGTCATTCTGGTCGAGAAATCCGGGGGCGTCGCCCTCGTCACCTTGAACCGGCCGCAGGCGATGAACGCTTTGTCGCGCGAACTCCGGGCCGCCATTGCCGAGACTTTCGAGGCCCTGGAGGCCGATCCGGAGGTCCGGGCGGTCATCCTGACCGGTGCCGGCAAGGCCTTCACCGCCGGCCTCGATCTCAAGGAACTGGGCTCCGGTGCGAGCACGGTCAACGGAACGGTCTCGGACAAGGACCCCGTCACCTCCATCGGCCATTTTTCCGGCCCGGTCATCGGCGCAATCAACGGCGTCGCGATCACCGGCGGTTTCGAACTGGCGCTCGCCTGCGACGTGCTGATCTGCTCCACCAATGCCCGCTTTGCCGACACCCATGCCCGCGTCGGCATCCTGCCGGGCTGGGGCCTCTCCCAGAAACTCTCCCGCGCCATCGGCATCTACCGGGCCAAGGAGCTCTCGCTGACGGGCAATTTCCTCTCCGCCGAGCAGGCTTATGCCTGGGGCATGGTGAACCGCGTCGTCGCGCCCGAGGAACTGATCCCCGCGGCCCGCAAGCTCGCCGACGACATGCTGTCGCTCGTCCCCGACTGCCTCCCCGCCTACAAGAAGCTGATCGACGAAGGTTTCGCCCAGACCTTCGGCGAAAGCCTCAAGACCGAACGCCGCTTCTCCAGCGAACGGAACGGCAATGTCGAGGCCGGCGCCATCGAAGCCCGCCGCGAAGCGATCCGCCAGCGGGGCCAGCAGCAAAAAAACTAGGGTGACGCCCCGAGACTTATCCCCGGCATCGCGAAATCCGCTAAGCTTCCACCAAAGCTATTAAAAGCAATCAGGAGGAAGCCATGCATGATCTCGTGATCCGGGGCGGCACCGTTTTCGACGGCACCGGCTCGAAACCCTTCGAGGCGGATGTCGCGATCGACGGCGGCACCATTGTCGCCGTCGGCAAGATCGCCGAAACCGGCCGCGAGGAAATCGACGCGAAGGGCCAGATCGTGACCCCCGGCTTCGTCGACGTGCACACGCATTACGACGGCCAGGTCACATGGGACCCCTATCTGCAGCCTTCGACTTTCCACGGCATCACCACGGCCGTGATGGGTAATTGCGGCGTCGGCTTCGCCCCCTGCAAACCGGCTCAGCGTGACTGGCTTCTCGGCCTGATGGAAGGGGTCGAGGACATTCCGGGGACCGCGCTCGCCGAAGGCATCAAGTGGAACTGGGAAAGCTTCCCCGACTACATGGATGCCGTCGAAGCCTCGCCGCTGGCCCTCGATGTCGGCCTGCAGATCCCTCATGCCGCCGTCCGCGCCTATGTGATGGGCGACCGCGCGCCGGCGCTCGAACCGGCGACCGCGGCGGAGACCGAGCAGATGGCGCGTCTCGTCGTCGAGGCGCTGGAAGCGGGGGCTCTCGGCTTTTCGACGTCACGCACGCTGAAGCACAAGGACAAGCATGGTGGCTCGACGCCGACCTTGAAGGCTGAAGCCGAAGAGCTTCACGGCATCGCCCGCGCGATGGGCAAGGCCGGCAAGGGC
>CAISYL010000094.1 GCA_903889655.1 uncultured Alphaproteobacteria bacterium
CGGCAAGCTCGGCACCAAGACGCGCGGCATCGTCGAATTGACCGGAAAGACCAGCCTGCGCGCCTTCAAGACCGTCGCCAACCTGATCCTCTGGGCGGCCGGATGGGCCTGGGCTCTCGTCGCCGCTGTAGGCGCGGCCTTTGTCGGCTCTCTCGGCCGCCGCTTCCGGCGCCGGCGCGCGGCCGCGTAACCATCACACCGAGATCAGGAAACTGAGCAGGAAGACACCGGAGAGAAAACTCCAGACCATCGCGATGAAGGCCGAGAGAACCAGCCAGACCGGCGGGCGGTTTTCAAAGACCTGAGCGCGCAGCGCGTTGCGCAGGATGACGTTCGGTCCCGCAAAGATCAGCGTCAGCACGCCCATGAACTGGCCGAAGGTTGATTCCGACCAGACCTGAAAGCTCGGAGGCTTTCTCGTCGCGATGCGATAGATGCTGCCCGTCAGACCCGCCGCAACAAAGCCCGTAGAAACCGAAAAGAAAAACGCCAACCATTCAGACATGTCTTGACCCAAACCCCTACCGTCGCATTCGCGGCTGCCCCGCTGTCATGACCTCCTGTCCGCAAGCCGCGTACCAGCCCGCCTGGAAAATTTGTCTTATGAAAAATCTTTCAATTTCATGGGGTTAGGATGTGACCCGTCGGCGTCGCCGGACGAGCCGTGCCGGTTTGCGCCGCCGTCCCGTTCCAGAGCGAGACAGTCATTGTCCGTTAGAACCACACCGTTACTATTGCCCGCGGTCCGAAGGGCTGAGGACCGAAAGTTTCAGGGAGAGTTTTGAGTGGCGCGACAGAAGCAATCCGGCGGGGAACTCGTTCACGAACGCCCGGCATGGATACTGCCTGCCGTCGTCATCGTCGCCGTGCTGATCTTCTCCGGCGTCTTTCTCTATTACTATTTCGGCCCGACGACCGGCGAACTTCTCGGCAAGGACCCGAAGGCCAGCGCCGCGACACGGCGTATCGAAGCCGTGATCGGCGGTACGCGCTTTCTCATTCCCGAAAACTACACGCGCTATCCCTCGCAGCGGAGCGGCGGTGCGCAGCCGGAAGTCGCCATGCATGCGCTGCTGCCCGACTTCGCGCCCTATGCGCCGGAGCGCCAGAGCGAATTCCTGGATAACGCCCCCGAGGCGTCGGTCGTCTTCTTCACCTTGCATGAAGCGGGCGCGATGCTGCCCGCAGAGCGGCGGCTCAAGGAGGTTTATTCGAAATACCTGACCTCGGCGACGCCGGAAAAGGATGCGAACGGGCTCGAGCGATTCAGCTTCAGGCCGGACTCCGGATACAAGGACCAGGATCTGCTGGTCGGCACGGACACGGATGGAAGGCTCGTGCTCATCACCTGCCAGCGGCGGACGGCGCTCATCGACAGCCCGAACTGCACGCGCAGCCTGTTGCTGACGCAGAACCTCGCGCTTACCTATCGCTACAAGCGCGGACAACTCGATCAGTGGCAGAGGATCGACGAGCTCATCATCCGGCTCGTCACGTCCTTCGAGGCGCCGGGGCTTCCCAACGACCTCGAGGGCACGATCACGGATTAGCGGATGTCTCCGCTCACTCCGGCAGGTCGATGTCGAGAATCGCCATCTGGAACGCGTAGGAGACCTCGCCGTCTTCCTCGTCCTTGAAGATCACGCCGATGAATTCCTCACCGATGTTCACTTCGCAGGAATCGTCCTTCTGCGGTCGCTTCGTGACCGTGATCGAAGGGAGACGAAACTTGTCACGCAGATAGGATTCGATGCGCTTGATTTCGGTCTTGTCCAAATCCAACTCCAATCGTCAGCCGCTCGGGCCCGCTTGCCCCATGAGGCGAGGTTTTAGCGGCTTGCGGGCTCTCGCGCAAACCATCCTTCAGCGCGAAGTATAACCGCCATCGACGACGAGTTCCGTGCCCGTTGTGAACGAGGATTCGTCGGACGCAAGGAAGAGCACGGTGTTAGCAATTTCTTCCGCCGCGCCGAGCCGCCCGATGGGATGCAGCATGGTCAGGAACTGGACCATCTCGTTGCCGCTGACGCCCAGCCCCGGCATGCCGCGATCGACCACGGCGCGCACCATGGGCGTATCGATATAGCCGGGATGTACAGAGTTCACGCGGATGCGATAACCGGCTTCCGCGCATTCGAGCGCCGCCGCCTTGGTGAGCAACCGCACACCTCCTTTTGCCGCAACATAGTCGCTCGCATTGGCCGACCCCACGAGGCCGAGGATCGACGAGATGTTGATGATCGAGCCCGAGCCGCCCTTCGCCGTCGTCATCTTGATCGTGCGGATGCCATGCTTGCAGCCAAGGAAAACGCTGTCGAGATCGACGGCAAGCGTATGCCGCCATTCGGCAAGCGGCTTGTCCTCGATAGGGCGGCCTTCGGGCGCGATGCCGGCATTGTTGACGACGATGTGAAGACCGCCATAGCGGTCTTCGGCGAGCTTCGTCACGCGCTCCCACTGGCTCTCGTCGACGACGTCGTGACGCGCGAAGACGGCCTCGCCGCCCGTCCGCTGGATTTCGGCGGCGAGCGCCTCGCCCACTGTCTCGTCGAGATCCGTGCAGATGACCTTGGCGCCTTCCCGCGCCAGAGCCTTCGCGCTTGCCGCGCCGATGCCCTTGGCCGCGCCCGTGACGATCGCGATCTTGCCTTCGACCCGTCCCATCCGTCTCTCCCGTCAATCTATTATCGTTGTGCGGCATTCTGGCGGTTTCGCCTCCATCCGCAAGGGAGGAAAGCGCCGCCGGGCCGTGCTATAGAGGCTTCAAACAACCCTTTCAGGAACCGTCATGGCCGTCGCCTATCTGCTTCGATACAAGACCTCGAAACCCTCGGACATTCTGACGCAGCTCCGCGCCTACAAGGAGCGCGAGCTCGATCGCTCGCCGCCCGCGGGATTGCGGCATGCGCGGCTTCTGACCGGCAGCGACGGCAAGACGGTCGCCTTCTACAGCGAGTGGGACGATCCCGAAGGTCTGGCCGACATGCGCGACTCCGTGCCGTGGGAAGCCTGCTTCGATATCAACGATGTCCATGCCGACGCGCATGAGGAAATTGTTTTCGAAATCGACTGAGAATTTTCATGCCGCAAGGCCATCCCGAGTCCTATTACGTCGCCACCGCGAGGGGCCTCGTCCCGCATCCGGGTCTTCGCGGTGACGAGATCGCGGATGTCTGCGTCGTCGGCGCGGGCTACACGGGGCTCTCCGCCGCGCTCCATCTCGCCGAACGCGGCTACAAGGTCATCGTTCTCGAAGGCGAACGCATCGGCTGGGGCGCCTCGGGCCGCAATGGCGGCCAGCTCGGCACGACGCATCGGAAAGACCAGCAGACGCTTGAAGAAATGTTCGGCCGGGAATGGGCGCATCGGCTGTGGGCGCTTGCCGTCGACGGTCTGGCAACCGTCAAGGGCCTTATCGCCAAGCACAAGATCGAATGCGATCTGAAACCCGGCATCCTGCATGCCGCGTGGAAGGAAAAGGAAGCACCGGAGCTTCGCGCCGAAGTCGAGCACATGACGCGCGAATACGGCTCGACGACGCTTCGCTACGTCCCGGCCGATGAAATTCACGAGATGGTCGGCACGGAACGCTATTATGGCGGCATTCTCGACATGGGCGGCGCGCATCTGCATCCGCTCAATTATTGCCTCGGCCTCGCGCGCGCTGCCGTTTCGAAGGGCGTGCGCATCTATGAGAACTCGCCCGCCATCGACATTACCCATGCGGACCCGGCGCGCGTGAAGACGGCGAAGGGCACTGTCACGGCGCGCCATGTCGTTCTCGCCTGCAACGCCTACCTCGGCAAGCTCGAGCCGCGCATCGCCGGGCGCATCATGCCGGTGAACAATTTCATTCTCGCCACGGAGCCGCTCGGCGAAGCGCGCGCCCGCTCGCTGATCCGCGACGATGTCGGCGTGCAGGATACGAAATTCGTCATCGACTACTACCGGCTCACCGCCGATCACCGGTTGCTCTTCGGCGGCGGCGAAAATTATTCGGGTCGATTGCCGCGCGATCTCGCCGCCTTCGTCCGCAAGCCGATGCTGCGCGTCTTTCCGCAGCTGAAGGATGTGCAGGTGGATTATGCGTGGAGCGGCACACTCGCCATCACCATGCCGCGCATTCCGGACTTCGGCCGTCTCGCGCCGAATATCGTCTATGCGCAAGGCTATTCCGGCCAGGGCATCAACATCGCGACGCTCGCCGGCAAACTCATCGCCGAAGCCGTGGCCGGCCAGGCTGAACGTTTCGATTGCATGGCTGACATCAAGGTCCCGAACTTCCCGGGCGGCACACTGTTGCGCTACCCGGGCCTGCTCGCCGGCGTGCTCTGGTACACGCTGAAGGACCGGCTGCCGTAGGCGGTGCAGGAAAGTTACTTCCCCTCGCCCTTGGCCTCGTCGTCGATGATGTGATCCATCTCGTGGCTTGGCTTGTCGCAGCCGGCGCAACCGACGATCTTGGCCGGGACGCCGACAGCCGTGCAGTGGGCCGGAACGTCATGCAACACGACGCTGCCCGCGCCGATGCGGCTGTACTCGCCGATCTGGATATTGCCGAGCACCTTGGCGCCGACGCTGATGAGGACGCCGCGGTGGACCTTCGGATGCCGGTCGCCGGTTTCCTTGCCGGTGCCGCCCAGCGTCACGCCGTGCAGCATCGAAACGTCGTCATCCACCACCGCCGTCTCGCCGATGACGATGCCGGTCGCATGGTCGATGAATACGCCGCGTCCGATCTTCGCCGCCGGATGGATGTCGACCGCAAAGAGATCCGAAATCCGGTTCTGCAGATAGAGCGCCATCGCACGACGGCCCTGCGTCCAGAGCCAATGCGCGATGCGGTGCGTTTGCAGCGCGTGGTAGCCCTTGAAGAACAGAAGCGGCTGGACATAGGAATGGCAGGCCGGATCGCGCTCGTAATAGGCCACGATGTCCGCCCGCGCCGCCTCGCCGATTTCCGGCGCATCGGCCAGCGCCTCGTCGAATATCTCGCGAAGCTGCATCGCGCGGATTTCGGTGTTCCCGAGCTTCTGCGCGAGATGATAGGTCAGCGACGCATTGAACTGCCGATGGTTCAGGATCGTCACATAGAGAAAACTGGCAAGCGCCGGCTCGCTCTGCGCCATCTCCTGCGCCTCGGCGCGCATGCGGTCCCAGACGGGATCGCAGACGGCAAGCGCTTCCGCATAATTGCGTTCCACCGGCTTCGACATGCGGCGCTCCTTCCTTCAATCCCGCGGCTCTTTCAGCCGCACCAATTCTACAAATACGGGCCGACAAACTAGCATATGGAGCGGTTAAGGGATAGTTCAACGAAAGAACTGACAGCGTCCCGCTGCCTTGCCCTGATCCGCATCCCGCCGGACCCTGCCCCGGCAAAGCGACCATGCGTCCCGCGTGCCTCTTCGCCTGCAAATGATATGGTCCGAGTCGTCCGTAATATAAGTGGGGAAATCTTTTATTATGCCTATCGCGAAAGTCGGCGATCTCGACGTTTATTACGAGCGCCGGGGCCAGGGGCCCCGCCTGTTGTTCATTTCCGGCACGGCCGGCGACCTCCGCATGAAACCCAATGTTTTCGACGGCCCCCTGCCGAAGCATTTCGACCTGCTGGCCTATGACCAGCGCGGCCTCGGCCAGACGTCGAAACCTGACCGACCCTATTCCATGGCCGAATATGGCGCAGATGCAGCCGGCCTGATGGAGGCGGTCGGCTGGGGTTCCGCCCTCGTTATCGGCGTCTCTTTCGGCGGCATGGTCGCGCAGGAACTCGCAATCAATCATCCCCACATGGTCGAGGGGCTGGTGCTCGCCTGTACGACGCCGGGCGGCGCGGGCGGCTCGTCCTTCCCGTTCCACGAGATCGAGCACCTGACCGGCGAAACGCGGGCCCGGCACATGATGCCGATTTCCGATACGCGCTATGACGAGGCCTGGGCAAAGGCCCATTCCGAGCAATACGAATCGATGATCGCCTTCGCCTCGAACGATCCCTATGCGGATGAACCTGGCATGGCGATGGGTCGGCACCGCCAACTCGAAGCGCGGGCGAAGCACGACACATGGGACCGGCTCGACCAGATCCGCTGCCCCACCCTCGTCTGCGCCGGCCGTTATGACGGCATCGCCCCGCAGGCCACCGTCGCGAAGATGGCCAACCGCATCCGCGGCGCCGAGCTCCGCCTCTTCGAAGGCGGGCACATGTTCATGATTCAGGACCGCGACGCCTTCCCGGCGATGATCCATTTCCTCAAAGGCGAGGAATAGAACGCTCTGGCGCGCCTCTCCCCGATGCTTTAATGATACTCATTAATACCAGAAACATCGCGCGGGGAGAGTTCGATGGGCCGGAAAATCCTATTCATCACCACCGACCAGATGCGTTTCGACGCTATCGGCGCCAACGGGCAGAAGGTCGCCCGTACGCCCGCGATCGATGCGCTGGCCAAGAACGGCATCAACTACACGCGCGCGCACAACCAGAACGTCGTCTGCATGCCCGCCCGCTCGACCATGATCACGGGGCAGTATGTCTCGACCCATGGCGTCTGGATGAACGGTGTGCCGCTGCCGGAAGATGCGCCGAGCGTCGCGCAATATCTGCACGACAAGGCCGGCTATCGCACGGCGCTGATCGGCAAGGCGCATTTCGAGCCCTTCCTCGACATCCATCAGCGCTTCTATGAAAACCGCATGGCGCGTCTCGGCGAATACGGGCCCCATCGCGGCTTCGATCACATGGAGATGGCGTCGCATTCGCCGCTGATCCTCCACTACAATGAGTGGCTGAAGAAAAACGATCCCGAGGCGATCGGGAAATTCTATCAGAACCTCAACGACAAGTTTCAGGTGAACGCGCAAGGCGGCGGCGAGACGGGCGGCTGCCAGCTTCACTTCAACGATGTTGTGCGCGAGCATTACCATACCGACTGGGTGGCAGACCGGACCATCGCCTGGCTCGACGGGCTCAAATCCGACGACGACTGGTTCTGCTGGGTGTCCTTCCCCGATCCGCATCATCCGTGGGACCCGCCGAAGTCGGAACTCAGCCGTCATCCTTGGCGCGAGACGCCGATGCCGGAATTCTATCCGGGTTCGCATGAGAAGATCGAAGCGATCCTCGCCGACAAGCCGCGCCACTGGATGGAATGGTACACGGGCGAGCGCGTGACCAACTTCGAAGCGCCGCCGGACTTCCGCGCGAAGGACATGACCGCCGATCAGGTGCGCGAGATCAACGCCTTCACCCATGTCGAGAACGAGCTGATCGACGAGGCGGTGGCGAAAATCATGGCGACCATCGAAAAGCGCGGCTGGGGCGACGATGTCGACGTGATCTTCACGACCGATCACGGCGAATTCCAGGGCGAGTTCGGGCTGCTCTTCAAGGGCCCCTATCACGTCGACGCGCTGATGCGGCTTCCCTTCATCTGGAAGCCGGCAAAATCGGCGAAGGTCGCGCCCGGCACCGTCGAGGCTCCCGTCGGTCAGGTCGACCTCGCGCCGACCTTCTGCGAGATCGCCGGTCTTCCGGTCGCCGACTGGATGCAGGGAAAGCCGCTTCCCCAATCGGACGCCGAAGGCGTGCGCCAGAAGCGCGAACGCGTCTTCACCGAATGGGACTGCACACATGTCGACGGCACGACGGTCGGGCTCCGCACCATCTACCGCGACGGCTACACGATCACAGCCTATCTCCCCGGGACGCTTTATGACGGCACGGAGGGCGAACTCTACGACCACAGGAACGATCCGCAGCAATGGCGGAACCTCTGGAACGATCCGGCCTACAAGGCGCTGAAGTCCGATCTCCTCGCCGACCTGAAGGACAATCTCCCGCCGGTGCACGAACCGCGCATGGAATGCGTCGCGCCCGTTTAAGATCGAAATCCGTCACCCCGGCCTTGTGCCGGGGCCCAGGGGTCAATGGCTCAGTGCTTGCTGCCCCTGGGTCCCGGCATGCGCCGGGATGACACTTGGGGTCAGGTTGGGCAGAATGCGCCACCTTCAAATCCTCAAGGAGTCTCCATGCCCTCCCCCACGCCCCGCATGATCGCCGAGAAAGACGGCGCGATCGGCTGGATGATCTTCAACAATCCGGAACGGTTGAACGCAGTCAGCCTCGACATGTGGGAGGCGGTACCGAAAATCATTGCCGATTTCGAGGCCGATCCCGAAATCCGCGTCATCGTGCTCAAGGGCGCGGGCGACAAGGCTTTCGTCGCGGGCGCCGATATTTCGCAATTCGGCGAAGCGCGGTCGAGCGCCGCCGGCGTGCAGACCTATGAGGACGCGACCACCGTCGCCTTCGAGACGATCGCACGGGCGGAGCGGCCGACCATCGCGATGATCGACGGCTATTGCATCGGCGGCGGCCTCGGCATCGCGCTCTCCTGCGATCTGCGCTTCGCGGCGGAGGGATCAACCTTCGGCATTCCCGCCGCAAAGCTCGGTCTCGCCTATGCGGCGTCGGGCACGCGTCGGCTCGTCGATGTAGTTGGCCCGGCTTACGCCAAGGAAATTTTCTTTACCGCGCGACGCTTCACGCATGAAGAAGCGTTGGGCATGGGGCTCATCAATCGTGTCTTCGCGCCCGATGCACTCGAGGCGCAGACGCGCGATACCTGCGCGATCATCGCCGGCAACGCGCCGCTCACCGTGATGACGGCGAAGAAGGTCGTCGACGAGACGCGCAAGGCGGCGGGCAATTTCGACGCGCATTATTGCGATCAGCTCATTGCGCGCTGCTTCGCGAGCGAAGACTACGCAGAAGGCCGCACCGCCTTCATGGAAAAGCGAAAGCCCGTCTTCAGGGGCCGCTGATACAACAACAAAACGACGAACGGGAGAAACGTCATGGCTGGAAGGCTCGAAGGCAAGGTTGCGATCATCACCGGCGGCACCAGCGGCATCGGCCGCGGCACGGTCGATCTCTTCCTCAAGGAAGGCGCGAAGGTCGTCGTCGGCGATCTTCAGGATCACAAGGGTGAGGCGATGGAGCGCGAACTCGGCGCGGGCTTTTCCTATTGCCGTACCAATGTCGCGCATGAAGAGGAAGTGAAGAACCTCGTCGCTCATACGATCTCGAAATTCGGCCGGCTCGACGTGATGTTCAACAATGCCGGTTTCGGCGGCGTCGGCGGCGAGCTTGCCGAAATCGACATGAACGGCTTCGACGAGACCGTCGGCGTTCTGCTCAAGGGCGTCGTGCTCGGCTACAAATATGCGGTGCCGCACATGAAGGCGCAAAAGTCCGGCAGCATCATCTCGACGGCCTCGGTCGCGGGCTTGCAGGCGGGCTACGGTCCCCTCGTCTATTCGGCCTGCAAGGCGGCGGTGCATCACTTCTCGCGCTGTGCCGCGATGGAACTCGCTCCGCATTTCGTGCGCTCGAATGCGATCTGCCCCGGCGGCATCGCGACGTCGATCTTCGGTGCCGGGCTCGGCCTCGGCACACAGGTCGCCGACCAGCTTGCCGTGGTGATGCAGGAACATCTGGCGAAGATTCAGCCCATGCCGCGCTCGGGCCTGCCGAACGACATCGCCGAAACGGCGCTCTTCCTCGCCAGCGATGCGTCGACCTTCGTGACCGGCCAGACGATCGCCGTCGATGGCGGCCTTACCGCAGGCCCGATGGCCTCGCTCGGAAAGCGCATCGATTTCGAGAAGGTGATCGGCGACTTCCTGGCGAACCTGCCGGGCGACAAGAAGCCCGCCTGATCCGGTTCGTTCCGGCAATCATTTGGAAACCATCGCGGCCTAGGCTCTTTTCGGGGACTTGCGTTCCCCGGAGAGAGCCATGTCCGAAACATCCGACAAGCCCCTTATCGACGCCGCCGACCGGCGCCTTTTCCGGCGCATCGGCACGCATATCGAAGGCCGCATCGTCTTTGCCGGCGTCGATGTCGAATGCATCGTGCATGATATGTCGGCCACGGGTGCGCTGATCGAGTGCCTGCCTCTCCCGGCCCTCGGCGCAGCCGTCGCCATCGACGTGCCGGAAGTAGGCTTTGCGCGCGGCACGGTCATCCGCCATGACAGCGATCTCGCCTGCATCGAACTCGCGATGGGCTCCGGCAAGCGGTTGAAGCTCACGGACAGGCTCATCCTCGCCGCCTTCCGCAATCCGCCCGAAGAGCGGGACTGACCGAGGGTCAATTTCATCGTCTGGTCTTCACGACCGGAACGGCTAAACTCCCCGCAAACGGAAATCCGAAAGGGGAGACAACATGACGCTCAAGGACAAGGTTTCCATCGTGACCGGTTCGGCGACCGGCCTCGGCGCCGCCGTCGCCATGAAGCTCGCCGAACGCGGCAGCAACGTCGTCATCAACTATACGAAGAGCAAGAAGGAAGCCGAGGAGACGCTCGCCCTCGTGAAGGCGAAAGGCGTCGACGCCATCATGGTGCAGGGCGATGTCGGCGAGGACGCCGATTGCCGGCGTATCGCGCAGGCGGCCGTCGACAAATGGGGCCGCATCGACGTGCTGGTCAACAATGCCGGCACGACGCAATTCGCAAACCATGCCGATCTCGAAGCCCTGAGCGCCGACGACTTCATGTGGATCTACAAGGTGAATGTCATCGGCGCCTACCAGATGATCCGCGCCTGCGCGCCGCACATGAAGAAGGCCGGCAAGGGATCGGTCGTCAACATTTCCTCGATTGCCGGCGTCACCGGAATCGGCTCGTCGGTCGCCTACGCGGCCTCCAAGGGTGCGCTCAACACCATGACGCTGTCGCTCGCCCGCTCGCTGGCGCCCGAAATCCGCGTCAATGCCATCTGCCCCGGCTTCATCGGCACGCGCTGGTTCTCCGACCGTTTCGGCGATGCCCAGTTCGAGAAGATCAAGAAGCAGCAGGAAGAGACGACACCGCTCGCCCGCGCCGGCACGCCCGACGACATTGCGGTTTCGGTCGCCTTCTTTGCGGGCGAAGGCTCGGACCACATCACCGGCGAGACGCTCATCACCGATGCGGGGCTGCATCTCGGCTTCGCGCCGCTCAAGGCACGGTAGTCACTCCGCCAGGAACTTCAGCACTGCCTCCTTGTAGGCGCGGTCGCCGACCGCCTTCATGTGGTCGCGTTTCGGAATCGTGAAGGCGCGGCCGCCGGGTATGCGGGCGGCAAGCGGCGCAGCGGGACCGGCCTGGTCGTCCACTTCGCCGGCGACGATCAGCGTCGGCCGGGAAATCTGTGGCAGAAGCTCCGCAGGAAAGTCCGCACGCACGGCCTCGAAGCAGAGCGCCAGCGCCTTCCGGTCCTGATTGTTCTGATCAGCGAAGGTGCGGAAAAGTCTGGCAGCCGGGCTTTGAATCGATGCAGGGTCATCCGTCAGCAACGCGTCGACGACGGCTGTCGAATTCTTGTTCTTGTCGAGGAGCCGTTCGCCGACGCCCGCCGCGATGACATGGTCGAAGCGTTCGGGATGGAGCGCAGCCGCGACGAGCGAGACCATGCCGCCCATAGAATAGCCCATCAGATCGGCGCCGGGTTCACCCAGATGGTCGAGCAGCGCCACTATGTCGCCGGCCATCGCCTCCAGCGTATAGTCCGCCGCATCGTGCGGCTTGTCGCTTGCGCCATGCCCTCGCCCGTCGGCCATGATGACACGTCGTCCCGCCTCGACCAGCGTGCGCGACCAGCTCGTCGCGATCCAGTTCACCTGATGGGTCGAGGCGAAGCCATGCACCAGCAGGATGGGCGATCCCTCGCCCTCGACGCGATAGGCAAGTCTCAGTCCATCGGATTCGTAATAGTCCACAGGCGGTCTCCATAGGTTCGGCGGCCCGCAGCATAGCATTTTCACCGTGGTGGAAAGGACGGCGGCAAGCGTCTAGGATTTCAGAAAACAGGAGTATCGAATGACCGCTTCCGTGCTGAAACGCCAGGTCTGCGACGCCATCGACGCCATGGCTCCCGCCCTCATCGAGGTGAGCCACGTAATCCATGCCAATCCCGAACTTGCGTTCCATGAGGTCGAGGCGGCGCGACTGCTGACCAGCCGGCTCGAAAGCGCAGGCTTGCCGGTGACGCGGGGTGCCTTCGGATTGCCGACAGCTTATGCGTCCGGTTTCGGCCCCAAGGGTACGCCGGAGGTCGCGATCCTTTCGGAATATGACGCTCTGCCCGGCATCGGGCACTCATGCGGCCACAACATCATCGCCACCACCGGCCTCGGCGCTGCGCTGGCGCTCGGCAAGCTCGGGGACGCTCTTCCCGGCCGCGTCCGCTATCTCGGCACACCTGCCGAAGAGCGAGGCGGCGGCAAGGAACTGATGGCGCAACAAGGCGCCTTCGACGGCGTCGACGCAGCCATGATGGTGCATCCGGCCGGCATCGACCTCATCACCATGCCCTGCATCGCCATCTCCGAAGTCGTGGTCACCTATCGCGGCAAGAGCGCCCATGCCTCGGCGGTGCCGCATATGGGCCTCAATGCGCTCGACGCGCTGGTCACCGCCTATCAATCGATCGCGCAGCTTCGCCAGCACATCAAGCATACCGAGCGCATCCACGGCATCATCACCAAGGGCGGCATGGCGCCGAACATCGTGCCCGACGAGACGGAAGGTTTCTTCTATGTCCGCGCGGCGAATGCGGAAGAGCTCGCCATCCTCAAGAAGCGTGTGCAGCTCTGTTTCGAGGCCGGCGCGCTCGCGACCGGCTGCACGGCCGAAGTAAAATGGGCGAAAGCCGATTATCTCGATCTCAAGACCAGCATGCCGCTCGCGCGCAGTTACGAAACCAACATGCGCACCGTCGGCCGCGATTTCTTTCCGATCGAGAAATTGCCGTCCGGCTCGGCGGGCAGCACGGACATGGGCAATGTCAGCCACCGCATTCCGTCGATCCATCCGATGATTTCCTGCGCGCCGCCCAACGTCGTCATCCACAATCCGGAATTCGCGCGCTGGGCAGGCTCGGAAACGGGCGACAAGGCCTGCATCGACGGCGCCAAGGCGCTCGCCATGACGGCCATCGACTACATGACGGACGCGGCCCTGCGCGAGAAAACCGCCGCCGAATTCGCGCTGACGGCCGAAAGCTCCGCGCGCTCCGTCGCCGCCGCCTACGACCCCAACGGCGTTGCCGAGATCGGCGGCTGCGGCTGCGGCGCGCGTTGAACAGCCTTATCTGATCGGCGGATTTTCCATCGTTTCGAATTCCTCGACGACACGCTCGTCGAGGATTTTCCGCAATTCCTTCTGCTCCTTCAGGCCGATGGGGAAGCCCCACATCATGAAGGCGACGAAGAGATTGGCGCAGAAGGGAACCGCCACATAGATCTGGTTGAGATGGCCGAGCGTCACCGGATCGTTCGACCCATTGGGATCGAAGCCGATGAGATCGAGCGCCCAGAAGACGACGCCGATGGCGACCGCGCTGCCGACCTTCGCGGTCAGCGTCAGCAACGCGTAGAAAAGGCCGGTCCGGCGCTGACCGGTCCGCACTTCGTCATAATCGCCGATGTCGGCCATGATCGAGCGATAGAGCACGTTCGGGATACCGACATTCATGCCGAGGAAAAGCAGCACGAGCGATGCGACCCAGATGTTCCCCGGCGGAATGAGGAACAGGATCGGCACGAAGCAGACGTTGAACAGCGCCGCACCGATCATCGTGCGATGCTTGCCGAAGCGATAGCTGAGTTTCAGCGCGACGGGCACAAAGCCGACGCCGGCGAAGAAATAGAGCAACAGGAGCTGGTTTGCGTAATTGCCGACCTGCCAGACTTCCTTCGCCTCGTAGAAGAACATCGCGCCCAGCGCCGAACCCGAGAAGCCGCTGGCAAGATCGGCGATGACGACACGGCGAAGACCGACATTGGTTGCCAGCGCCTTCCAGGCCTCGCTCATCGGCAGATGCGCCTGCGGGCGCTGCTTGCGCTCACCCATCATGGTGACCGCGAAGAACACCGTTATCGGCAACAATATGATGATGAACCAGCCCATCACGTTGACGCTGAGCCCATGGCCGTTTTCACCGCTGAGTTTCTCGATCACAACGGGCAGCATCAGGACCAGCGGCACGCCGAGGATCGCAAGCCCCTCGCGCCAGGCTTGAGTTCGCGACCTTTCGTTATAATCGTCGCTCAATTCCGCGCCCCAGGACATGTGGGCAAGCAGAAGCATCGTGTAACCGAGATAAAGCCCGAGCAGACCGAACAGCAGATATTCCGGCGTCACCGGCGCCGTCGGAAAAAAGACGAACCAGCTTGAGATCAGGATGATCGGCACGGACAGGACGATCCAGTGCCGGCGACGTCCCCAGCGGCTTGGAAACCTGTCGGAGACGATGCCGAGTATCGGATCGACGAAGACGTCCCAGAAGCGCGCAACCATGAAGATGGTGCCGACGACGCCAAGACCGAGGCCCATGGGACCTGCATAATAGGCCGGCAAATGCACGGCGAGCGGAATGACCAGCGCGGCAATCGGTATCGAGGGGCCGGCGAAGGCGATCAGGCGAGGAACAGACGTTTTTACTGCGGCCATGGCCGATGGGGCTCCCTCTCGAGCGTTTCATTTATTCAGGAACGCAGAAGAGCGGCCTCGCGAGCGTATGGAAGAAATCCACGACACTATGCGGTGCGTCCCCCCTGAGGTCCGGCTATGGCAGGTCTTTGCCCGCCTTTACGCAGCGGCGAGTATGCCGAAGGGTGCGCGCAGGGCCAAGCCTTGATATTCCCGCGCCGTGCGTTTTTGAACAGATAGCTCAGGAAGGCGTCGACCGGTCTTATCGCTTCGGAGCGGAGAGCAGCCGCCTCACCATCGGCTCGAAAAAATCGAGCGGCAGACTGTCATAAGCGGGATCGAAGGCCGGAGCGTCGTATTTCGCGCAGAACTCGGCGGTGCGTGCATAAAAGGGGTGATCGCTGAAAGCGTCGCGCTCGTGGCGGTCTTTTCCCAGATAGTGGAAAAAATAATAGCCCTGAAAAATGCCGTGATGCTGCACCATCCAGTGGTTTTCGGCACTCACGAAAGGCTTCAGGATCGCCGCCGCAATATCCGGATGGTTGAAGCTGCCGAGCGTATCGCCGATATCGTGCAGCAGCGCGCAGACCACATATTCCTCGTCGCGCCCGTCGCGATGCGCACGCGTCGCCGTCTGCAGGCTATGCGTCAACCGGTCGACGATGAAGCCGCCATAATCGCTGTCGAGCAGGCGGAGATGATCGAGGACGCGATCGGTGAGTTTCGCCGCATAGGGCATGAATTCGGCGGCGATGCGCGACCGGTCTTCCTGCGTGCCTTGCGACATATCGGTGAAGGTAGCGCGGAGATGAGCCGGTGTCTGCGACATGGATTGTTCCTTTCGAGAGATCAATCGCGGAACGAAGGATCGAACCGATCCATCGGGCAAATGCCGGTGGCGGTCGTGATCCTCTCCCTATTGATGACGCGAAGAACCTAGGCCGGCGGCAGCAAGAAGATTGTCGCTTGCTTGACAATTTTGCGGCTATTTTCGATCCTTGGTTATGAACAGGAATGAATTGCACCACATCCTTTCCAGGAATGCCTGGTTCCGCGATCTGCCGGACGCGCTGGCCGAAGGCATTCTCGTGGAAGGGCGTCTCCGGCAGGTGGACGACGAAACGATCTTCCGCACCGGCGACGAGGCAAATGGGGTTTTCGCACTCATTTCCGGCCAGATCCGCGTCACGCAGATGACAAGCGAAGGCCGGGCGGCGCTGTTGATGATCGCGACCCCCGGCGCCTGGTTCGGGGAAAGTTCGATGCTGGACGGAAAGACGCGCTCGACGGATGCCGTGGCGATCGGCAAGGCCGTCGTCCTGCAGATCGGCCGGTCGGGCTTCGCACGCCTGACGCACAATAATCCCGCGCATTACGCACCCTTCGTGCAGATCCTCTGCGAGCGATACCGCAAGGCGCTCGATCATATCGTCCACACGTCCGGCCTGCCGCTGACGGTTCGGCTGGCGCAGCGGCTCGCCGATCTCGGACGGGGCCACGGCCGCAAGGAGAAAAGCAGTCTCGTGATCGACCTGCGGTTGTCGCAGGAAGAGCTCGCCGGATCGCTCGGCGTGTCGCGACAGACGATCAACAAGGCTCTGAAGGATTTCGAGCGGAGGGGGCTGATCGCCGTCGGCTACGCGTCCGCCACGCTGCTGAAGCCGGCGGCGCTCGAAAAGCTCGCCCGGGCGGAGGTGCCCCTGCCCGCCGATATCGGCTAGACCCCAAGTTCAGGCTAGGAATCCCCGATCCGGCGGACTAATTTAGCCCCGCCCGGGTTCCACCCGGCACAGGCAATCCGGCGGCGAAAGGCGAGACGCGATGCACGGCGAAGGCACACCGAAATTCACCAATGATGCAGGCGTTTCCGAAATCCGCATCGGCGTCCGTGAATTCGAATGCATCGGCGCGACCCCGCCCTACGATCATCCGCATGTCTATCTCGACATGGGCCGCGAGACGGAAATCATTTGTCCCTATTGCTCGACGCTCTACAAATTCGACGCGTCGCTGAAGACGAATGAAGCCGTGCCGGAAAGCGCGGTTCATCATGGCACGCCGGCGCGCCACGACGCCGTCCGGCTCTGATCCGCGCCCTCACTCTCCCCAGGTGATGAAGAGACCTGCGACCGTCGCGGCCATGACCAGCGTCGCGAGCCAGCCGAGCAGGCGCAATCCGTGCGGCAATGGAAAGTCGCCCATGATCTCGGGCCTCTTGGTCATCAACATCATCATCACCATGACGGGCACGGCGACGATGCCGTTGATGACCGCGCTCCAGAAAAGCGCCTTGATCGGATCGATCGACGAGAAATTCAACGCCACGCCGACAAGGGTCGAGAAAGCGACGACGCCGTAAAAGGCTTTCGCCTCACCCGGCTTGCGTGCGAGCCCCGTCGGCCAGCGCATCGCCTCTCCCACCGCATAGGCGGCCGAACCCGCCAGCACCGGCACGGCCAGAAGTCCCGTACCGATGATGCCGGCGGCGAAGATCACGAAGGCGAAAGGTCCGGCGATGGGACGCAGCGCCTCCGCCGCCTGGGCGGAGGTTTCGATGTTGACAATGCCATGCGCGTGGAGCGTCGCCGCCGTCGTCAGCACGATGGCAAGCGCCACCACATTCGAGAAGAGCATGCCGACGATCGTGTCGAGCCGGATGCGCGAGAATTCGCGCCGCGCCGATTTCGGATCGTCGATCAATGGATTCTCGCCATCCTTCTCCTCCACAGCCTCGACTTCCTCTTCTGCCTGCCAGAAGAAGAGATAAGGACTGATGGTGGTACCGAGAACCGCGATGATGCTCGTGATGTAGCCTGGATCGAACGAGATCGAAGGCAGGAAAAGATAGCCCATGAGATGCCCCCAGGGTATCTCGACCGCAAACAGCGTCGCCACATAAGCGAAGAGCGAAAAGGTCAGCCATTTGAGGATCGGTTCGTAGCGCGCATATTGGATGAAGATTTCGGCCAGCAGGCTCGCGACGCCAAAGAGCACGACATAAAGCAGCGACGGCCCCCCGATCAGCAATTTCAGCGCCGCTCCCATCGCGCCCAGATCGGCACCGATGTTGATGGTATTCGCGGCGCAAAGAAGAGCGACGATCACATAGAGGATGCTGCGCGGATAATATCGGTTGAGATTGCCCGCGATGCCATGACCCGAAACCCTGCCGATGCGCGCGCTGATTTCCTGAATCGCGGCCATCAGCGGCAGGCTCAGCACCAGCGTCCAGCCGAGCCCGTAGCCGAATTGCGCGCCGACCTGCGAATAGGTAGCGATGCCGCTCGGATCATCGTCCGAAGCCCCCGTCGTAAGCCCGGGGCCAAGCGCCGAGAGAATGCGCGACGTACGGATTTCGCCGCCGGAGATCGTTTCTTGTTCGTTTGTCATGACGGGTCCGGATTTTCTGCTCTTATTGAACGATGTTATAACGGCTTCGTTCCGTTCCATGTGGACGCCGGGCTTGCAGCGATGCTGAAATGCCGGCCCATCGATCTTTGACCGAGCCTAGCATGCGCGCGATTCTCATTCCGCTTCTTGTCCTCCTCGCCGGCCCCACCGGAGCGGCGGAGCTGTCGAAATCGCAGATCGACATTCAAGGCACATGCGAACTCACCTGCGAAACCAGGAATACCGACGGTAGCTGGATTTCCACGTCGAGTTGCTATCCCCACATGAATATTCGGCAATGTTTGGCGATCGCCGATCACCGCAACCTGAGCGATGCCTATCCGAACCGGATGCGATGCAGGGCCGCGCTTTCGGCGAACTGCGCGGAAGCCCGACAGTGACGGCACGGGATAATCCGGGTAATCAGGATACCCGCGAGGACATGCGAATGAGGTTCGAGTGAAGGTCTATGTCGTCAATCTGGCGCGCGCTGCAGACAGAATGGCGCACATGCGCGACCGTCTCGCCGGCGTCGACTACGAGCGCATAGAAGCTTTCGACGGAACGAAGGATCTGCTTCCCCCTTCCGCGCTGACGCCGAACGAGACCGCCTGTTACATGAGCCACATGTCGGCCTGGCGGCAGTTGCTCGCGTCGAGCGACAAGGCGGCCTGTGTCCTTGAGGACGACGTCGTGCTCGGCGACGATTTCGGCGCGCTACTCGCGGCGCCGCTGCCCCCGCATTTCGATCTCATCAAGATCGAGACCTGCCATCAGACCGTGTCGATGGACAAGGCCGCACTGCCGATGGGCGGACGCCATCTGCACAGGTTACGTTCGCGGCATCTCTGTACGGCGGGCTACATCATCAGCCGCGCTTGCGCGGAACGCCTGCTGAAGATCGCCATTACCGAGCCCCTCGACATCGAGATGTTCAATCATGCGGCCGCCCGACATCTGTGCATCTATCAGCTTGTGCCCGCCGTCTGCGTTCAGGAAACGCAGCTCGGCGCGGGAGATGTGAGCAGCATCGGGGCAAGAACCAAGAACCGCCCGCGCGGCTTCGGCCTCGTCGTCCGCGAAGCCGAGCGTGCATGGTTCGGATTGAGCGCCTTGATCTTCTGGCCATGGCGGGAACGGATGGAAATTCCCTTTGCCGAACACGGAGAAGAAGCCGATCGGATAACCGTCGCGGCGGCGGAAAGAGCAGCCAAGTCATCGACGGCGTGAACTTATGCCCTCTTCGGGAGACATCGTTTTTTCAAAAAGCTAGGGACCCGATGACCGGCAGTCCGGAGCTTTAACGCGCAAGGCAGGGAGATTTCATGTTCCTCACTGATTTTCTGGTGCAGCATCCCCTATTTTCCCTCGTCATTCTCGCCGTTTTAATCGCGGTGATCCGGAGCATCCGGATTTCCAATCAATATGAGCGTGCCGTCGTTTTTCGCCTCGGCAAATTCGGCCGGACGGCAGGGCCGGGCCTCTATCTGATATGGCCGATCATCGAATGGCAGACCAAGCTCGACCTTCGGACCGTGACGAGAGCGGTCGAGCAGCAGGAGGCCATCACGCGCGACAACGTACCGATCCAGGTCAACGCCGTGATCTGGTTCCGCATTGTCGATCCCGAGCGGGCCGTGATGGAAGTGAAAGACGTCTCGAATGCTGTCGTTCAGGTCTCGCTGACGACGCTACGCACCGTTCTCGGCCAGCACACGCTCGACGAAATATTGAAAGCTCAGGACACGATTTCGGACCTGATGAAGAAATCCATCGACAGCATCACCGAGCCTTGGGGAGTGCAGGTCGAACGGGTGCAGATGAAGAATGTCGAAATTCCGCCGACCATGCAGAGAGCGATGGCGCAAGAGGCCGAGGCCTTACGCGAGAAGAGAGCGCGCCTCATCAAGGCCGAAGCCGAACTCGACGCTGCCGAACAGCTGCGTCAGGCCGCGGAAGTCATCATGCAAAATCCTGCCGGCCTTGAACTCAGGCGCATGCAGATGATTACCGAGGTCGGCGCTGAACAGAACACGATGACGATCGTCATGATGCCCAGCGAGTTCGTTTCGATGGCACGAGGCATAGGTGCGCTTGCCGAAAAGCACAGCGCAGCAAAAGACGACCGGTCCTGAAGCTCAGGAAATCGCCGATTCAGTAGCCGCATGCGTTGGTGGCCCCTGCGGGACTCGAACCCGCACTCCCTTGCGAGAAGCAGATTTTAAGTCTGCTGCGTATACCAGTTTCGCCAAGGGGCC
>CAISYL010000095.1 GCA_903889655.1 uncultured Alphaproteobacteria bacterium
CGCCGGGCATCTATTCGTCGCGCTGGGCCGGCCCGCAGAAGGATTTCGACTTCGCCATGGAGCGGGTGCGCCTGGGTCTTGTCGAGGAAGGCATGATGGATACGCGGGCGCATTTCATCTGCGGCCTTGCGCTGGCCTGGCCGGATGGTCACATCGACTACTTCGAGGGCCGCGTCGACGGCGAACTCGTCTGGCCGCCGCGCGGAACGAAAGGCTTCGGCTACGATCCGATGTTCGTCCCCAACGGCCATAGCGAGACCTTCGGCGAGATGGAGCCCGCGCGCAAACATGCGATGTCGCACCGCGCCGACGCGTTCCGGAAACTGGTCGATGCCTGTTTCAAGAACTGAACATCTCTCCAATGGTGTCACCCCGGGCTTGTCCCGGGGGCCAGGGGCTGCAAGCTCTGCAATCGACGCCCCTGGATCCCGGCATGAAGCCGGGATGACAACAGATGGAGACTTCAGCGTCCCCGATTTCGGCGTCTATATCCACTGGCCCTTCTGCCTGTCGAAATGCCCCTATTGCGATTTCAATTCGCATGTCGTCGCCAATGTCGACCAGTCGCAATGGGCAGCCGCGCTGAGGCGTGAACTCGAATACATGCGCGCCTTGACCGGCCCGCGCCATGTCCGCTCGATCTTCTTCGGCGGCGGTACGCCCTCCTTGATGGAGGTATCGACCGTCGAGGCGGTTCTTTCCGCCATTGCACGTCTCTGGACCGTCGATGCCGAGGTGGAGATTTCGCTCGAGGCCAATCCCACCAGCGTCGAGGCCGAACGCTTCCGCGGTTACCGGGCCGCCGGCGTCAACCGCCTCTCGCTCGGCGTCCAGTCGCTCGACGATCGCGAATTGAAATTCCTCGGCCGCCTCCACAGCGCCGACGAAGCATTGAAGGCCATCGGGCTCGCGCGCGAAACCTTCCCGCGCCTTTCCTTCGATCTCATCTATGCGCGGCCCGGCCAGACGGCGGAAGCCTGGGCGCGCGAACTCCGCCTTGCCCTCGCCCATGCCGCCGATCATCTCTCGCTCTATCAATTGACGATCGAGGACGGCACGGCCTTCGCGCGCCTCTACGAGAAGGGCGCCTTCAGGCTGCCGGAGGAAGAGGACGCCGCCGAGCTCTATCGCCTGACCGGCGAGATCGCGGCGGAAGCCGGATTATCCGCCTACGAAGTATCGAACTATGCCCGGCCCGGCGCCGAGTGCCGGCACAATCTCGTCTATTGGCGCTATGGCGATTACGCGGGCGTCGGCCCCGGCGCGCATGGCCGCGTGACCGCCGATGGCCGCCGTCTCGCGACGCGCACGCTGAAGGCGCCCGGCGCCTGGCTCGCCGCCGTCAAAAACGCGGGCCAGGGTCTCGAAGCGTCGGAAGAGATCTCCGCCGGCGAGCAGGGCGATGAGATGATGTTGATGGGATTGCGTCTCGAGGAAGGCGTGTCGTTGGCCCGCCATGCACGCCTCGCTGGCCATGCGCTCGATCCTGCGCGCATCGACGGCCTCGTTCGCGACGGGCTTCTCACCCGCGACGGCGATCGCATCGTCGCGACGCCGCAGGGTCGCCTCGTCCTCGACCCGCTGCTGGCGCGGTTGCTCGCCTGAGACGTCAGAGCGACGGCGGCACTCCGAAACTTGTCGGCGCCGGATCGACGACGACGGGGCCGCTCGCATGCATTTCGAGAATGGCAAGGCCGCGTTCGGTTCGCCCGTCGGGCAGGAAGCGGAAGATGCCGTCGACGCCCGCAAAGCCGTCGGGTTCGGTCAGCGCCTGCGCCGTGAAGCGCTCGCCTTCGGGCTTCGAGGAAAGCGCCACCGCCAGGCTCACCGCATCATAGGCGAGGCTCGCGATGCGCGGCGGCGTCGATCCATAGGTGCGTGCGTAGCGGGCCACGAACTGCGCATGCGCTTCCGGCGGCGGCGCCGGATACCAGCCGCCTTCGAGCGAAGGCTCGCGCTGCACCGTCGGATCGTCCCAGAGGCCGGTACCGAGGAACTTCACCTTGCGCGGATCGACGTCGTAATAGGGCAGCAGCGGCGCCAGCGCCTTGAGCCGCGCCCCGCCTTCGGGCACGAAGACGGCCTGGTAGCTCACGTCGCCGATCGTGTCGCGCTTTTCGAGTTCCTTCAGGCCTTGCGCGTCGCCGGCCTTTTTCAACTCGGCACGCTTGGCGAGCAAGGCTCCGTGGCGGGCGCCGTAATTGGCAAGCCGCTGCACCGGCAGGTTCATGCCCTCGGTGCTGCCGGAATAGCTCTCGATAGCGGCGATATGGGCGCCGTGATCGGCGACGGCCTGTTCGAAGGCGGCGCGGACGCGGTTGCCGTAATCGTTCTGCGGAAAGAGCGCGGCGTAATCGTTGATCCCGTGCAGCGAGGCATAGTCGATGACGCGGTTGACGTCGGCCATCGGTTGGAAGGAAAGCAGATAGACGCCATTGCCGGCGACCGTCGTATCGGTCGAGAAGGCGACGATCGGTACATTGGCGCCGCGCGCGACGGGAGCGACGGCGCTGACCTCGTCGGCAAAGAGCGGTCCGATGATGAGGTCGGCGCCCTCATGCATCGCTTCCATCGCCGCGTTCTGCGCGCCGATGGCGCTGCCGCCGGTCGCCTTGGGGATCAGCAGGATGTTGGGATTGTTGAATTCGAAAAGCGCGAGCTGCGCCGCATTGTAAAGCGAGGTCGAGAGCGCCCTGACATCGGCGCGCGACGAATTGAACGGCAGCAGCAGCGCCACCCGGATCAGCGGCCGGCCTTGCATTTGCCTGGGCGTATAGAACTGGGCGCTGTCCCGCGTCATGCCCATCGCCGGTCCGGTCTTTTTCGGCGGCGGCTGGACGGCGATCGGCGGCGCCTGCACGACGGGCTGCGGTGGCGGCGCCTGTTCGCCCGTTCCGGCGCAGCCGGCGAGGGCCGCCGCGCCGAGGAAGAGCAGCGCCCCCAGACCCGCCCGGAAAAGACCCGGCCGAAAAACCGAACGAAGCTGGCTCGAACGAAGGCGAGAGGCGAAGCGCTGCATTGGAACCGGATTTCCCAAAAATGACGGCTGGAGCCTAATCGCGGGGCCCCTCCAAGTAAACGCCAGAGCAGCTCCGCCGGCCCCCGGCATTGCCAAATAACGGCGCCCGGCGCAAGGTCGCCACACCCCGGCACCCTCATTTGCCGGGGGCTCGTATTCGCGCACCTCTTATCGAATGTCTCGATGCCGAAGCCTGACCGTTCCCTCATCCCCCTTGCGCCCGGCCTTTATGTGACGGCGACGCCCATCGGCAACGCCGCCGACATCACCTTGCGCGCGCTCGACGTGCTGCGAACGGCCGATCTGGTGCTTTGCGAAGACACGCGGGTGACGTCGAAGCTCTTTGCCATCCACGGCATCGAAACCCGCATGGCGCCCTATCACGATCACAACGCAGCCGAGATGCGGCCGAAGGTGCTGCGCCGCCTCGAAGCCGGCGAACGCATCGCCCTCGTCTCGGACGCCGGAACACCGCTCATCTCCGATCCCGGCTACAAGCTGGTGCGCGAGGCGGTCGAGGCCGGACATAATGTGACGACGCTGCCCGGCGCCTCCTCGGTCATGGCGGCGCTGACGCTGGCCGGCCTGCCGACCGACCGGTTCTTCTTTGCCGGCTTTCTGTCGGCCAGGCAGGAGGCCCGGCGGAAGGAACTCGCCGACCTCGCCGCCATTCCGGCGACGCTGGTCTTTCTCGAAAGCGCGAACCGTCTTGCCGCGTCGCTCGCCGACATGGGAGACGCGCTGGGCGGACGCGAGGCCGCTGTCGCCCGCGAACTGACCAAGCGCTTCGAGGAGGTACGGCGTGGCTCGCTGGCCGACCTCGCAGCGCATTACGCCGAAGCCGGCGCACCCAAGGGCGAGATCGTCATTGTCGTCGGCCCGCCGGCCGCCCGCGCGCCCCTTTGCGCGCATGAGGTCGATGCGATGCTCGAAAACGCCTTGAAGCGGACGAGCCTCAAGGATGCGGTCGCCGAGGTCACCGCCATGACGGGGCTCCCCCGGCGTGAAATCTATGCCCGCGCGCTGGCCCTCTCCGGGGGTGATGAATGACCGGGCTCCGCAAATGAGCGCCGGACATGAAGGGTAACGCAACGCGCGGCCGCGCGGCCCATGCCTCCGGCCTCAGGGCCGAGGCGCTGGCGGCGCTCTTCCTGCAACTGAAGGGCTATCGCATTCTCGCTCGCCGCATGAAGACGCGGGCCGGCGAGATCGATCTCGTGGCGCGGCGCGGTCGCTGCCTCGTCTTCGTCGAGGTGAAGGCGCGCGGCGACATGCTTGCCGCCGCCGATGCCCTCCTGATGCGCCAGCGTGCCCGGCTCGCCCGTGCCGCCGAGCTTTTCGTCAGCACCCGTCCGGCGTTCGCGGACCATGACATGCGCTTCGATGTCGTGCTGATCGCGCCCCGGAGCTGGCCCCGGCATCTTCCCGACGCCTGGCGCCCCTGAATTCTTTCTCCATTTCCCGCCCCGGACGAATTCCCGACCGGACTTCCGGTTCGGCCATAATCTCGCCGCATCGGGACGGACACTTTCGGCCTCGGCTTCGTTTACCGGTTCGTTCGTGCCTCAAAAGGAAACCAACATGCGACACTTCCCGGCAGTCCGGCTGCTCCCGGTCCTTCTCGTCTCGGCAGTCTGTGTGTCCGGATGCATCCCCCTGGTCGTCGGCGCGGGCGCCACGGGTGCGGTCGTCGCCGCACAGGATCGCGGCCTCGAAGCGGGCGTCGACGACAACGAGATCGCTTTCGAGATCAACCGCAAGCTCGCCGAGAAGGATGCGGATCTCTTCCGCCGCGTTTCGACGCAGATCACCAAGGGCCGCGTCGTGCTGCTCGGCACCGTCGAAAAGCCCGAGGATCGCCTGACCGCAACGAAGATCGTCTGGACGGTTGGCGGTGTGAAGGAAGTCGTCGATCAGCTGCAGGTCGGCAAGCCGCTGAGCTTTTCCGAACAGACCAGCGATACCGTCATCACGACGAAGCTCCGCGCCGCAATTACCGGCGACACCAGCATCTCGAGCATCAACTATTCGATCGAGACGCTGCGCGGCACCGTCTATCTGATGGGCATCGCGCAGAGCCAGGGCGAACTCGACCGCGTCGTCGCCCATGCGCGCAGTATCTCGGGCGTTCGCAACGTGGTCTCGAATGTTGAAGTCAAATCCGCTGCATCGCCGCAATGAAATCTTCAGCACGATTCACGTCCGGCCCATCTTGCCGTCATGGCGCTTCCCGCGCCATGATCCGGCATGGGCAGGTCTGAGACAGACATCGAAGCCGAACTGCGAGCCGCGGGCGAAGCGCCCGATGAGGCGCTCGACGTTGCGCGCCTCGCGCTTGCACTCGCGGCGCTCGATCATCCCCGCAAGCAACGCGCCGCATACGAAAAACATCTGGCGGAACTGACGAGCGCCTTCGACGCGGCGCTTGTGCGCGCAAAGGGCGCCGACACTGCTTCGGCGGATGTCATGGCCGGCGCGCTCGCCGGCATCGTCGCCGGGCGCTTCTCTTACGATGGCGACAGCGCGACCTATGACGATCCGAAAAATGCGAACCTGATGGATGTGATCGACCGGCGCAAAGGTCTGCCGGTCACGCTCGGCATCCTCTATTTACATGTTGGTCAGTCGCTCGGCCTCGACATTTGTGGGCTCAACTTTCCGGGTCATTTCGTTTTACGCCTGCGCATCGGACAATCGGCGGCCATTATCGATCCCTTCAATCGCGGGCAGGTCCTCTCGACCGCCGATCTTCTCCATCTCATTCGCGGCATCGAGGGGCCGGACGCAAAGCTGACACCCGATGCCTATGCGCCGGTCACGACGCGCGATATCCTTCTCCGTCTCGAAAACAACATCCTGAGCCGCGCCATTCGCGCGAACGAACTCGACCGTGCCCGCGATGTCGTCGCCCGCATGATCTGGCTCGCGCCGCGTCGCGCCGGATTGCATTTCGAACTCGGCCGTCTGGAAGTCCATGCGGGCCACATGGGCGCGGCGGCCATCGCGTTCGAAACCTGCCGCAGCATGGCCTCCGGCGACGGCGAAATGCGCATCGCCGGAATGGCCGAGGAAGCGTTGCGACGGTTGAAGACGCGTCTCAACTGAATTTGTCGATCGGCGCGGGCTTGCCGATCAGGGTCTGGGCATCGGCAGCATCTGCACGGACTGCATGAAGTCGCGCGCCGCGTCGCCGAGGCCGGTCAGCACCATTTCGACGCCGATGGTCGCGACGATAAGACCCATCAGCCGTGTCACCACGGTCAGATTGGTCTGGCCGAGAAAGCGCACGATGCGCGGTGCCTGCATGAACATCAGATAGGTGACGGCCGCGATCACCATGAACGCGGCAATCGAGATCGCCGTATAGAGAAAGCCCGGATTGGCCGAGAAGCCGACAGCCGTCGCGATGGTGCCGGGTCCCGCGATCAGCGGCATGCCGAGCGGCGAGACAGCGATCGAAAGCTGCGCCCTGATGAGTTCCTCGGGCGGCTCTCCGCCGCCTTCGACCTGTTGCGGAACCTGCACCGAGGAGGAGCGTCCCTGAAGCATTTCATAGCCGACGATGGCGACGAGGATCCCGCCGGCGATTCGGAGCGCCGACATGGTGATGCCGAACATCTCGAAAATGACCTTGCCGCCGATGCTGAAGAGCACGACCACGAACAACGCCGTCAGCACCGCGTTGCGGGCGATGGCGCGCCGCACATGCAGGGGATCGCCCCGGGTCAGGCCGATGAAGATCGGCGTGGCCGAAATCGGGTTCGCGATGGCGAAATAGCCGGCCAGAGCCGTCAGTCCGAAAGTGATGAGGTCGTTGTTCATGGTCTCTCCGATGGGGAGGGTCGGACTTTCGTCCCGAAGTTTCAAGCGCCGCCGCTTCCCTCTGGCCTTTTTCCCCGTCCCTCCCCATCTTGGAGCCGGATAGGCTAGAACAGAACGCCCGCCTCAAGAAGAAACCAGCCTCAAGACCGGAGCCCCCATGAGCCTCAAAGTCGCGATCCAGATGGACCCGGTCCATACGATCAACATCAACGCGGATTCGACCTTCGCCCTCGGCCTTGAGGCTCAGGCGCGCGGCCACAGGCTCTGGTTCTACGAGACGAAGGAACTCTCGATGCGCGACGGCCGCGTCTATGCGCGCGGTCGTTCGATGACCCTCCGCCGCGAAATCGGCAATCACGTGACGCTGGGCAGCCTCGAAAAGATCGACCTTCACGCCGTCGACGTCGTGCTGATGCGTCAGGACCCGCCCTTCGATATGGGCTACATCACCGCGACCCATATGCTCGAAGCGATCCATCCGAAGACGCTGGTGGTGAACGATCCGGCGGAGGTGAGGAACGCGCCCGAGAAATTATTCGCGACCCGCTTCGAGGGTCTGCTCCCGCCGACCCTCATCAGCCGCGATCCGGAAGAGATCCGCGCCTTCCGCAAGGAATTCGGCGACATCATCGTCAAGCCCCTCTTCGGCAATGGCGGTGCGGGCGTCTTCCGCATCCGCGAGGGCGACGAGAACCTGAACTCGCTTCTCGAAATGTTCGGCCAGATGAACCGCGAGCCGGTCATCGTGCAGAAATATCTCGCCGACGTGCGCAAGGGCGACAAGCGGATCATCTTGGTCGACGGCAAACCGGTCGGCGCCATCAACCGCGTTCCCGCCGAAGGCGAGGCGCGCTCCAACATGCATGTCGGCGGTCGCGCCGAGCCGTCGAAGCTGACGAAACGCGAGCAGGACATCTGCGAAGCGATCGGGCCGGAGTTGAAGAAGCGTGGCCTGATCTTCGTCGGCATCGACGTCATCGGCGATTACCTCACCGAGATCAACGTCACCTCGCCGACCGGCATCCAGGAAATCGACCGCTTCGACAACACGAACCTCGCGGGCATGGTCTGGGACGCAATCGAGGCGCGGCGCTAGAAGAACAGATTAATCGGGGGACGACATGAAGATTTTTTCTGCGGCATTGGTTGCCCTCGCGATAACGACGGGGGCTGCCGCCGCCTCCGACGATGCCCTCACCGCCAGGGCCCGCGCGATCCAGAACGCGGTCATCACCATCGACACCCATACCGACATCCCGACCTTCTTTGCGACGCCGGAATACGATCCCGGCAAGGACAATGCGGCCCCGGTTCTCGTCGACATCCCGAAGATGAAGGCGGGCGGCCTCGATGCGGTCTTCTTCATCGCCTATGTCGAGCAGACGAAGCGCGATGATGCCGGCTATGCGCAAGCCGCTTCCGAGGCGCTGGCGAAATTCGCCGCCGTTCACCGTATGACCGACGAGCAATATCCGGGCGAGATCGGCCTCGCGCTCACCTCCGCCGACATTCGCCGTATTCATGCCGAAGGAAAGCGCGTCGCGCTGATCGGCATCGAAAACGGCTATTCGGTGGGCAAGGACCCGGCGCTGCTCGACATCTATTACCGTCTCGGCGCGCGCTATTTCGGCCTCGTCCATAACGGCCATAACGACATCGCCGATTCCGCGCAGCCGCAATCCGATCTCGGCGACCGTCCCAACGATCAGGGCGGCGAACATGGCGGCTTGAGCGAATATGGCCGCGCGCTGATCGCCCGCTGCAACGATCTCGGCCTGATGGTCGATGTTTCCCATTCCGCGAAATCGACGACGCTTGCCGCCATCGCGGCCTCGCGCGCGCCGATCATCGCCTCCCATTCCGGCGTCTATGCGCTGAACCCTCATCCGCGCAACATGAGTGACGAGGAGATGAAGGCGCTGGCGGCGAGGGGCGGCGTCATCCAGATCGTCGCCTATGACGAATATCTGAAGCCGATGCCGAAAGAGAAGAAGGAAGCGCGCGGCAAGCTCGCGAAGTCGCTCGGCCTGACGAGCCTCGATGCCTTCTTCGCCGCAAGCCCCGAGGTGAAGGCGAAGTTCTTCAGGGGCGTTGCTGCGCTCGATAAGAAATGGCCCCGCGCCACCGTCTCCGATCTCGTCGACCATATCGACTATGCGGTGAAGCTGATCGGCGTCGACCATGTCGGCATCGCCTCCGATTTTCAGGGCGGTGGCGGCATCGCCGGCTGGACGAATGCCGGCGAGACGCTCAACGTCACGAAGGAACTCGTCCGCCGCGGCTATTCGCAAGGCGACATCGGCAAGCTCTGGGGCGGCAACGTCATGCGCGTCATGGACGAGGACGCCGCCGCGCGAAAGCCCGGTTAAACGCCTTCCCGGACCATTCCGTCTCGGTCATGATGGGGCACCCGAACGGAGCGCGACATGGCCGAGAGCAAAAGCGAACGCTACAAGGTGAACCTGCAAGGCGAGGTCGACGGCGCGAGCCTTTATCGCGCGCTGGCCGATGTCGAACAGGATCCGAAGCTCGCCGAAGTCTATCGACGTCTCGCGGCGGTCGAAGAGAGCCACGCGGAATACTGGAAGAAGCAACTGACGAAGGTCGGCGCCCGCGTGCCGGGCCTGAAACCCGGTTTCCGCACGCGCGCTCTTGCCTTCCTCGCCCGCCGCTTCGGACCTTCCTTCGTGCTGCCGGTCATCAACACGCTCGAACAGGCCGACAGCGGCGTCTACGACAAGCAGCCGGAAGCCGTGGCGGGCGGGCTTCCTCAGGCCGAGCGCTCCCATGCGCGTATCCTCTCGGCCATTGCGAGCCCGAAATCGGGCCTTGAAGGCGGCACCATCGCCCGGCTCGAAGGCCGCCACCGCGCCATGGGCGGCAATGCGCTTCGCGCCGCCGTGCTCGGCGCCAATGACGGGCTTGTCTCCAACCTCTCGCTGGTGATGGGTGTCGCGGGCGCCGCAGTCTCGAACCAGACGATCCTGCTGACGGGCCTCGCCGGCCTTGTCGCCGGCGCCTGCTCCATGGCGATGGGCGAATGGCTCTCGGTCAATTCCTCGCGCGAGCTCTACGAAAAGCAGATCGCGACGGAGGCGATGGAATTGCAGGAGGTGCCGGAGGAGGAGAAGGAAGAACTCGTTCTCATCTATCAGGCGAAAGGACTTTCCGAGGCGGAAGCGAAATCGCTCGCCGATCAGCTTCTCTCCGACAAGGACACGGCCCTCGACACACTGGTCCGCGAGGAACTCGGCATCGATCCGGAAGAACTCGGCGGCTCGGCCTGGGGCGCGGGCATAACCTCCTTCTTCCTCTTTTCATTCGGCGCGATCTTTCCGGTCGCCCCCTATTTTTTCCTGACGGGCGATGCGGCACTGTTCACGAGCCTCGGCTTCAGCGGCCTGGCGC
>CAISYL010000096.1 GCA_903889655.1 uncultured Alphaproteobacteria bacterium
CGATCACCATTGCCTCGCTCACCTTCGGCAAGGTCGAACTCACCGACGTGAAGCTGCCGGTCAAGCTGATGGATGGGCAGCTCAACGCGCCGCTGAGCGCCGCTTATCGGGGCGTGCCGATCAACGCGAATGTGACCGCCAATGGCGGCGCGCGCTCGGTCGGCCTCGACGCGCGTACGACGTCGATCGACCTCGGCAGGCTTTTCAGCGATCTTGGCGTCACCGATCTTTTGAGCGTCAAGGCGGATATCGCGGCCAAGCTCAACGGCCACGGTAAGTCGATGCACGACATAGCGGCAAGCCTCGGCGGACAGACCAATCTCGCGACGGGCGAGGGCAGTGTGAATTCGAAGATGTTCGCGCTGGTCTCGAACGATCTCGCCAAGGCGGTGATCCCCAACGGATCGAGCGGCAGCACGGCGAAGCTCGTCTGCATGCTCAGCGCCTTCAATTTCCAGAATGGCGTCGGCACGTCGAAGGCGTTGGCGGTGGAAACCGACAGCCTCATCACGACGGGCGGCGGTACGATCAATCTCGGCAGCGAGCAGATCGATCTGCTGCTGAATCCGAAGCCGAAGAATCCGAGCCTCGTCAGCCTCGCTTTCCCGATCCGCGTTTCGGGACCGCTGACAGCGCCCTCCGCCGGTCTGGACCGTGCCGGTGTCGTCACGGGCGTCGCGACGGCGGTCGGCGGCGTCGCGTTGACCGGCGGCGTCGGTGTGTTGCTGCCTTTAATGAGCAGCGGCAACGGTGCGGCGGCGAGCGGCGGATGCGCCAAGCTCGCATCCGCGGCGGCTCAGGACACCGGTATCGGCGGCACGGTCAAAGGCATTGGCGGTGCCGTTGGCGGCGCGGCGACGGGCGCGGCCAAGGGCGTTGGCGGCGCGGTCGACAGCATCGGTAGCGGCATCGGCGGGCTCTTCGGCAAGTAAAAGTGACTTCATGAGTAATGACGATTCCATTTTCGACCTGGGCCGCAATCGAGGGCTGAACGAGCAGGTCGAGCATCCGGGACGCAATACGTTCCGTCCGCTGCCGAAGCGCTTCTACAAGGAGGCGACGGCAGCGCCGCTCGGCGGCGGCTTCACCGTTCTGCTCGACGGACGCGGTGTGAAGACGCCGGCCCGGACGCCGCTCGTCGTGCCGACGCGGGCTCTGGCCGAAGCGATGGCCGGGGAGTGGGCCGGACAGGGCGAGACGATCGATCCGCGCGTCATGTGGCTGACCAAGCTCGCCAACACGGCGCTCGATCGCGTGGCGCCACGCCGCGACAAGGTGATCGACGAGATCGCGAGTTTTGCCGCGACCGATCTTCTCAGCTACCGCGCAGATCATCCGGTCGAGCTTGCGCGCCGGCAGGCGGCGCACTGGTCGCCGCTGATCGATTGGGCGGCGGAGGAATTCGGCGCCCGACTTCGCGTGACCGAAGGTATCGTCCATGTTGCGCAGGACGAGACGGCGCTGGCCGCTCTTCGCGCCGCCGTCGCCGAGGCCGACGATTTCGCGCTGGCCGCGCTCCATAATGCCGTGACGCTGACGGGGTCGGCCGTGATCGGGCTTGCGCTCCTCAAGGGACGGCTCGACGCCGAGCAGGCATTCGACGCCGCCCATGTCGACGAGGCCTGGCAGACCGAGCTCTGCGGCGAGGACGAAGACGAGGCGCTCCGCCTTGCCGGACGGCGGGCGGAACTCCTCGACACGGCCCGCTTTCTGGCGCTTCTGGACCGCGCGGGCGCCTGACGCTACGTAAAACGGGCATGGAACGCCGGCCGCTAACCCATTGGCAATCGGTCGATTTGGGTGCTATTCAAGGCCCTCGCACGATGCCGGACGGCGGCTTTTTCGAGCCCGGTTCCCGTCATCCTCCATCTCGACAATGCCCGGCCGGATCGTTCCGGCCACAGGTTTCAGGGGGCGGAATGAAAGAGATTATTCGCCAGCTCGAAGAGCGCAGGAACGTCGCCCGATTGGGCGGCGGGCAGAAGCGCATCGACGCTCAGCACGCGCGCGGCAAGCTCACGGCGCGCGAGCGCATCGAGCTGTTGCTCGACGAGGGCTCCTTCGAGGAGTTCGACATGTTCGTCGAACATGACTGCCATGATTTCGGCATGGAGAAGCAGAAGATCCCGGGCGACGGCGTCGTTACCGGCTGGGGCACGATCAATGGCCGCCCCGTCTATCTCTTCGTGAAGGACTTCACCGTCTTCGGCGGCTCGCTCTCGAAAGCGCACGCCAAAAAGATGACGAAGATCCAGGACATGGCGCTCCGCAATGGCGCACCGATCATCGGCCTCTTCGATGCGGGCGGCGCGCGCATTCAGGAAGGCGTCGACGCGCTGGGCGGGTACGGCGAGGTCTTCACCCGCAACGTGCTCGCCTCGGGCGTCATCCCGCAGATTTCGGTCATCATGGGCCCGTGCGCGGGCGGCGACGTCTATTCGCCGGCCATGACCGACTTCATCTTCATGGTTCGCGACACCTCCTACATGTTCGTGACCGGCCCCGACGTCGTGAAGACGGTGACGAACGAGACCGTGACCTCCGAGCAGCTCGGCGGGGCCTCGATCCACACGGTCAAATCGTCGGTCGCCGACGGCGCCTGGGACAATGACGTCATCACCATGACGCAGATCCGCCGTCTGGTGGATTTCCTCCCCTCGTCGAACCGCGACGAGGTGCCGGAACGTCCTTACTTCGACGATCCGAAGCGGATCGAGATGTCGCTCGACACGCTGATCCCCGCGAACCCGAACATGCCCTATGACATGAAGGAGCTGATCCTCAAGGTCGTGGACGAGGGTGACTTCTTCGAAATTCAGGAAACTTTCGCCAAGAACATCATCACGGGCTTTGCCCGCGTCGAGGGCCGCACCGTCGGCGTCGTCGCGAACCAGCCGATGGTGCTCGCGGGCGTGCTCGACTCGGACGCGAGCCGCAAGGCCGCGCGCTTCGTGCGCTTCTGCGACTGCTTCAACATTCCGATCGTCACCTTCGTGGACGTGCCGGGCTTCCTGCCGGGCACAGCGCAGGAATATGGCGGTCTCATCAAGCACGGCGCGAAGCTTCTCTTCGCCTTCACTGAAGCGACCGTGCCCAAGATCACCGTCATCACGCGCAAGGCCTATGGCGGCGCCTATGACGTCATGTCGTCGAAGCATATCCGCGGCGACCTGAACTATGCCTGGCCGACCGCCGAAATCGCGGTGATGGGGGCCAAGGGCGCCGTCGAGATCATCCACCGTGCCGACATCGGCGACGCGCAGAAGATCGCCGGCCATACCAAGGTTTACGAAGACCGCTTCCTCAATCCCTTCGTCGCGGCCGAGCGTGGCTATATCGACGAAGTGATCATGCCGCATTCGACTCGTGCGCGCATCGCGCGGGCGCTCGCTCTCCTTCGCCACAAGGAAGTCGAAGCCCCGTGGAAGAAGCACGACAACATCCCGCTCTGAGGGTGATCCCAATGACGGCCGACGATCAATCGCCGATCAAAATAGATGTCGGCGTATCGGCTAAAGCCGAAATTAAAGCAGAAATTCCAACTGCATCGATGGGACGTCTCGTCGACGCTTTAACCGACGCTATCCGGCCTTTCACTGAAGGTCGCGGATTAAGAGCTGACTTAATTCGATTACAGCGTGAGGAAGTTGCCCTTGAAGTAGTGCGGAGAGCGAAGAAACGTATAGCCTTGGAACAAATGGACGTTCGTCCAATTCCGCTGAAAATACTCGTGCCACTTTTGGAGCAAGCTTCCTTGGAGGAGCCAGAAAGCGAACTCATCGAAAAATGGTCTGAGCTTTTGGTTTCGGCCTGCGCAGCAGCTGACATCAGTATTAATTGGTGTGTACAAATTTTGGCAGTGATCGATTCTTGGCAAGCCCGGACGCTCGACAAACTGGCCGCAGCAGAAACGAATTTTAGCCTGTTTGAAGTAGATAACTATACTCGAGGGAATGTGGACGCCGATTTTGCTAACTGGCTAGCCATTCTTTCTCACACCCCTTCAGAATCTATTCGAAGGCGACTTTCGGATGTCCCCGGCTTCAACATGTTTTTTGACGGAGACAATATTCCGAATACGGAGATGTTTTACATGAACGGTTTGTTTGAGGGGTCAAGATTGCAGCATTTGGATGCATTGGGCCTCGTTTGGGTAAATGCGGCGAGATTCCGAAATAATAAGAATAGATACTTCTTGCTAAACGCTCGACTGACACCTCTGGGTTATGAGTTCGTGCAGGCATGCCAAGGGAATGCAGATTAAGATGTTCAAGAAAATCCTGATCGCCAACCGTGGCGAGATCGCCTGCCGCGTCATCAAGACGGCGCGCAAGATGGGCATCAAGACGGTCGCCGTCTATTCGAGCGCCGACAAGGACGCGCTGCATGTCGAGATGGCGGACGAGGCGGTCGCCATCGGCCTGCCGCCGGCGGCCGAATCCTATCTCGTGATCGACAAGATCATCGACGCCTGCAAGAAGACGGGCGCCGAGGCGGTTCATCCCGGCTACGGCTTCCTGTCCGAGAATCCGAAATTCGCCATCGCGCTGCAGGAAGCGGGCATCGCCTTCATCGGTCCGAACATCAAGGCCATCGAGGCGATGGGCGACAAGATCGAGTCGAAGAAATTCGCCAACGCCGCGAAGGTCTCGACCGTGCCCGGCTATCTCGGCGTCATCGGCGACGACAAGGAAGCCGTCAAGATCGCCAACGAGATCGGCTATCCGGTCATGATCAAGGCCTCGGCCGGCGGCGGCGGCAAGGGCATGCGCATCGCCTGGTCCGAGAAGGAAGTGGCCGAAGGTTTCGCCGCCTCGAAGTCGGAGGCGAAGTCGAGCTTCGGCGATGACCGCGTCTTCATCGAAAAATTCGTGACGCAGCCGCGCCACATCGAAATCCAGGTGCTGGGCGACAAGCACGGCAATGCGATCTATGTGCTGGAACGCGAA
>CAISYL010000097.1 GCA_903889655.1 uncultured Alphaproteobacteria bacterium
AGATAGGCGCCGCGATTCCATTCGACGCTCTTCGCCGCGTCGGGCTCGAAGGGGCCTGCGTGAAAAAAGAGAAGCTTCCAGCCCGCCTGCAAGGCGCGGATGCCGAGCGGGAACGGCAACCCGTTCGGTTTCGCGGGCGCGTGAACGGCAGGCCGCGTCATCATATAGGCGTAGAGCGCCTTCACGTCATCGTCGGAGAGCTTCGTGAAATGGTCATAGGGAAAGGCCGGAAAGAGATGCGAGCCGTCCCGCGCGACGCCCTTGTGCAAGGCGCGGGCGAAAGCGGCTTCCGACCAGGTGCCGATGCCTGTTTCCGGATCTGGCGTGATGTTGGTCGAATAGATCGTGCCGAAGGAGGTGTGCATCGCGTAACCGCCCGCGAAGGACGCGCCGCCCGGCACCGTATGGCAATTGGAGCAATAGCCGCCGCCGGCGAGGCTTTCGCCCTTCGCCACCAGTTCGGGCGGGAAGCTCGCAGCAGAAGGCGGCGCGATCGGCGCGATGGCCGGCTGCCAGGCAAGCCAGACAAAACCCAGGAGGCCGACGACGATAATGCCGATCAGGCCCAGTAGAATGCGCTGGTACAAACTTGCCTCCATGGCCGCTGGGGGGATGGCCGAGGTCGCTTCGCATCGTTGCACCAACATTGCGCCCGCTCAAGGGAGAGAGACGCGACGTCGGACATACTCCACGTTGGACGTAAGGGCTTTTCGGGCATGGCGGAAAATGCGTGTTCTTTGTCATTTCCGCCAAGGCGGCGACGGCGTAGTCTCGGCACATGAAGAAGCCCCGCACATCCCCGACGCCCCGCCGCGTGCTGATGCTCGCCTATGAGGACGCGCAGATTCTCGACGTGACGGGACCGTTCCAGATTTTCGCGGCCGCTGTGATGCGGGACGGCATGCCGGCCTATGAAATCGAACTCGTCGCGCCCGAGGCCGGCGCCTTTCGCACCACATGCGGGCTCGACCTCACGGCGACGCGGGGGATCGACGACATGACGGCGGAAGAACTCGCACGAATCGATTCCTTTCTCGTCGTCGGCGGCCAGGGGAGCCGGCTCCTCGCGGGCGACGCACGCGTGCTCGACTTCATCCGCCGCGCATCCGCGAAGGCCAGGCGCACGGTTTCCATCTGCACCGGCGCGCTGCTGCTTGCTGCGGCCGGGCTTCTCGACGGCAAGCGCGCAACGACGCATTGGGCCTATGCGCCACAGCTCCGCCGCAACTTTCCGGAGGTCGAGGTCGACGACGATGCGATCTATGTCCGGCAGGGAAACATCTGGACTTCGGCGGGCGTGACGGCGGGCATGGACCTTGCGCTGGCGCTGGTCGAGGAAGATCTCGGCCGCGAAACGGCACTCGCCATCGCGCGGCATCTCGTGATGTTCCTGATGCGGCCCGGTGGACAGTCGCAATTTTCGGCGCAGCTTGCAGCGCAGAGCGTCGCCGACGAGGGCATCGCCCGCGTCTGCGCCTATATCGTCGAAAATCCGCGTGCCGATCTCTCGGTGCCGGCGCTTGCGGCCCATGCCCATATGAGCGAGCGCACCTTCGCGCGGCGTTTCACCGCGGCGGCCAACGTGCCGCCCGCGCTTTTCGTCGAGCGGGCGCGTCTCGATGAGGCGCGACGGCGGTTGATCGACGGCGCGGGTTCGATCGAGGCGGTCGCCTATGACGCCGGCTTCGGTGGCGGAGAGCGCATGCGACGGGCTTTCATCCGCCATCTCGGCGTCACGCCCAACCGCTACCGCGAAAGATTCCAGACGGCGAAGAGGCCGATCACACTTACCCTGACAGCGGAGAGACCTCATGCCTCATGAGCGGCGCGAGCGCGTAATCGGCATCCTGATATTCGACGATGCCGAGGAGCTCGATTTCGTCGGGCCCTACGAGGTCTTCACCATGTCGAACGAAATGTTCGCGCGCTCGGAAGAGCGGCGGCCGGACAAGGTGCTGCTGATTTCCGAAAGCGGGAAGACCGTCACCTGCGCCAAGGGCATGCGCGTCGAGGCACATTGCGGCATCGACGATATCGACAGGCTCGACGTGCTGCTGGTACCTGGCGGACAGGGCACGAGGCGCGAAGTGGACAATGGGCCGATCCTCGACTGGGTGGCGCGCGTCGCCGGCACTTGCGAATGGGTGACGAGCGTCTGCACCGGATCGATGGTGCTGACCGCCGCGGGTCCGGCCAAGGGCAAGCGCGTGACGACGCATTGGGCCTTCATTCCGACGCTGCGCGAACGCGGCGAGGCATCGGAGGTGCTGGAGCGCGTGCGCTATGTGCGCGACGGAAACGTCGTCACCTCGGCGGGCGTCTCGGCCGGCATCGACATGGCGCTCTGGCTGGTCGGCCAGATGCATGGCGAGGACCACGCGCGGCTGACACAGCTCGGCATGCAGTACGATCCCGCGCCGCCTTACGCAGCGGCGGTCTGACGCCTCGCCTTTCCGATTAGACGAAAGCGGCGGAATCCGGTCTACTCCCCCGAAAGAAAATCGGGAGAGCCCTCATGTCAGACAAGAACCCCCTCGATCCAGCCCTGTTCCGGCCGGAGGCTATTTCGCCCGAGACCAAGGGCATCAACGACTTCATCATCCAGGCCTTCGGGAGCCTGCCCGAATGGTGGGAGATCGGCGCGCAGACCGTGCGCGAGGCGCGGGCAAAGGGCGAAAGCGGCTTTCCGCCGCTGCCGAAATCTCCCCGCGCGAAGGTGATCGAGATCGCCGGCAAGGGCGGACACAAGGTTCCGCTGCGGATCATCGCACCGGACAATCCCAGAGGCGTCTATCTTCACATCCATGGCGGCGGATGGGTGCTGGGTGCGTCGGACCAGCAGGATCCGATGCTCGAGCGGATCGCCGACAATGCGGGGCTCGCCGTCGTCAGCGTCGAATACCGGCTGGCGCCGGAGAACCCCTACCCCGCCGGCCCCGACGATTGCGAGTCGGCGGCGCTGTGGCTCGTCGAGAACGCGAAGAAGGAATTCGGCACCGACAGGCTCACCATCGGCGGCGAAAGCGCGGGCGGACATCTTTCCGCCGTGACGTTGCTGCGCATGCGCGACCGCCACGGCTATACGGGCTTCAAGGGCGCCAATCTCGTCTTCGGCGCCTTCGACATGGCGATGACGCCAAGCCAGAAGCATTTCGGCAATGAGCGGCTGGTGCTGCGGACCGTCGACATCGAGAAATTCGCCGACGCCTTCCTGCCTGGCATCGTGGACCGCCGCGTGCCGGACATCTCGCCGCTTTATGCCGATCTCAGGGATATGCCGCCCGCGCTTTTCACGGTGGGCACACGCGACGCGCTGGTCGACGACACGATCTTCATGTACGGCCGCTGGATCGGCGCGGGCCGCGAAGCCGAGCTTGGCGTCTATCCGGGCGGCGCGCACGGCTTCATCGCTTTCCCCGGCGAAATCGCCAGGGCCGCCAATGAACGGATCGATGCCTTCCTCAAGCGCATCGTTACCTGAGGCGACGATGACGCGATTGGTCGACGGGTATTTCGAGAGCTTCCGGGGCGCGGTCAACACCTGGGAGTGCGACGATAACGGACATATGAACGTGCAGTTCTATGTCGCGCGCGCGTCGGACGGCGCATTCTTCCTGCGCCAGGCATTGGGGCTGACGCCCAGCGTCATCCGCGCGGAAAAGCGCAGCATGATCGCGCTCGAGGAGCATTACCGCTTTCACCGCGAGCTCCATGCCGGCGATCCTTTGCGCATGCGTACGCGGCTGATCGACATGAGGCCCCGGACGCTCGTCGTCCATCACGAGCTTCTCAATGCGGCCACGAACGAGACGGCGGCGACCATGGTTGCCGTCAGCGCGCATTTCGATCTCACCACGAGGAAGATCGTGCCTTGGCCGGAGGCGTCGCTCGAAAAGGCGCGGGAACTCATCGGGCCGCTGCCGGATCATGCCGAGGGGCGCAGCGTCAAACGCGAGACGCGACTGCCGGACATCACGCTGGCCGAAGCCGAGGCGCGGAACTTCGTCGAGATTTATCGCGGACCTGTCATGCCATGGCATTGCGACGATTTCGGCCATATGAGCACGCAGTTCTACATCTCGCGCTATTCGGACGGCTCAGGCCATCTCTGGCAGGGGATCGGCTTCGACAAGTCGGAGATGCTGGCGGCGCGGCGCGGCAGTGTGGTGCTCGAGCAGCGGCTCAATTATGTGCGCGAGGTGATCTCGGGCGATATTCTGATCGTCAAATCGGCGCTGGTCGAAGTGGCGGCGAAGACGGTACGTCTCTGCCACTTCATGTTCAACGGCGAGACGGGACTTCTCGCCGCGACGAGCGAAGTGACCGCGATCCAGTTCGATCTCGACCAGCGGCGGGCGGCGAGTTTCACCGATGCCGAGCGCGCGAGGCTTGCGGCGCATGTTCACCCGCTCGGGGAGCTTGCGCGATGAGCGGCATGATCGATACCTATCGCGGCTATGTCTCGATGCAGGAATGCGACGAGATGGGCCATATGAACATCCAGCATTATATCGGCAAGACGTCGGACGCCTCGTTCAACTATCGCGTTGCGATCGGCATGGGTTTCACGCATCAGCGCGAAAGCGGGCTCGGCTATGTGGCGCTGGAGCACCACATCCGTTTTCACCGTGAGCTTCGCACCAGCGACCTCGTGCTGGTCAGATCCGGCACGATCGAACTCCGCGACAAGACGATGCGCATGTATCAGGAAATGCGCGAGATCGTCGACGACCGGCTGGCGGCCACTTTCGTCGTCGATGTCGGGTGTCTCGACCTCAAGACACGGCGGCTGGTGCCCTGGCCCGCGGAGACGCGGGCGAAGGCAGAGGTGCTGATCGTGCCGCCGCCGGCCCATGCGGAGCCGCGCGGACTTTCGCGCGAAGTCATCGACCGCGATGTCTCGCTCGGCCGGGCCGACCAACTCGGCATGATCGAGAGCAATCGCTCGGTCGTGAACACCTGGGAATGCGACACCAACGGGCACATGAATGCGCGCTTCTTCATGGCGCGGTTTTCGGATGCGCAGGGGCATATGTGGGCCCATGCGGGGCTGGGCCGGCACGAGCAGGCGGCGGCGGGGCTCGCGACCGCGACAGTGGAAATGCGGCTCGTCTATTTCCGCGAGCTGATGGCGGGCGAGACGCTCGTCGTGCGCACCGGGCTCGTCGAAGCGGGCGAAAAGACGCTGCGCTACCGGCACTGGCTCTTCAATGCGGAGACGGGCGAACCCGCCTGCGCCGCCGAAGGGCTCGGGCTTCTCTTTGCCCGCGAGACGCGCAAGGCGGTCGCCATTCCAGACAGCATCGCCGCGCGGTTCGCGCGCGGCTGACGACATTTGGACACAGGACGAACAAGGACAAGAAGATGGCAGAGATGATCGACGTCGCGCGCTCCAGCGTGCAGACATGGCAGGCCGACCAGATGGGCCACATGAATGTGCAATTCTATATGGATCACGCGACACAGGGGCTTGCCGCGCTCGGCGTCTATCTGGGGCTGGGGCCTCGCTATATCGACGCGGAACGGGCGCGTCTCTTTGCACGCGACCATCATGTGCGGTTTCTCCGCGAGCAGCGCCCCGGTGCGCCTTTCACGATCCGCGCGGGCGTGATCGGCGCCACCGATTTCGGCCTCCGGGTCTATATGGAGATGTCGAACACGGTTTCCGGCGAAGTCGCGGCGACCTTCACCGCCGACGTGGAACTGATGGACGAGGACACGCATGAGGCAAAGCCGCTGACGCTGCGCGCCAAGAAGGCCGTGAAGGCGATCGCTGTCGAGCTGCCCGCCTATGCCGCGCCGCGCGGACTGGAAATCTATGAACCACGCACGCCGCCAACGCTGAAGGAGGCCGAGGCGATGAAGCTCTTCTTCACCTGGCAGGGCGAGGTGCAGGCTTCGCAATGCGACGGTCAGGGCTTTCTCGTCACGCGGCATTTCATGGGGATCGTTTCCGATTCCATTCCGAACCTTCTCGGCCAGACGCGCGGTGACGACCGCTCTCAGAATTCGAAGGTGGGCGGCGCGGCGCTTGAGTATCGCTTCCACTACCATCGCTTTCCCCGCGTCGGCGACGTGCTGACGCTGCGTAGCGGATTGAAGGAAGTGGGGCCGAAGACCTACACATGGTGCCATTGGCTCTTCGATCTCGAGACCGGCAATGCGGTCGGAACGGCGGAAGCCGTCGCCATCGCGCTCGACCTCGAAGCGCGCAAGGCCATTCCCATTCCAGACGAGATGCGCGAGCGGCTGGAGAAACTCGTGGTGTCGGGGCTAAGCGTCTGACGCCTTTTGCAGCCGCCGCGCCTTGATAACAAGGCCGCGTTCGCCGGCGATGCGCTGGATCGTCTTCATGCCGCGGGCGAGCGGGTAGAGCGTTTCCATGTCATGTGCGCGGCGGGCGTCAGAGGCGGCCTTGCGGGTCTCGTTGTAGAGCGCAAGGAGTTCGGCCTCGCTCATCGCCTGAAGCCGCGCTTCCTTGGCGGGGCGGTCGGAATCCGGTTCGGAGAAAGTCAGCGGCAAGAGGAGACCGGCGATTTGAGGGCGCGAAGTCTCAAGACTATCCTGCGGAAAAGAAGATGGGGAGTGGCATGAGCGATTTTCTGGGCGGCGATCTTTCGGCGGGCGAAAAGGAAATCCTCGCCCGGGCGCGGCGCTTCGCGCGAGATGTCATAGCGCCGAATGCCGCGCGGTGGGAGCGCGAGCGGAAAATACCAGTCGAGGCGCTTCGGGCGGCGGCCGGCGAAGGGCTGCTCGCGCTCGAAGTGCCGGCGGCGCAAGGCGGGCTCGGCGGGCGCTATCTGCTGAAACTCGCCATTGCCGAGGAGATGTCGCGCGCGGACATGGCCTTTACCTTCTCGATGATCAATACGCACAATGTTGCCGCGAAACTTGCGCAGAGCAATGTCGCGACACATCGCGAGGTTCATCTGCCCGCGCTGATGCGCGGCGAGATTTTCGGCGCGACGGCGCTGTCGGAGCCCGGCGCGGGGAGCGACTTCGCCTCGATCAAGACAGCCGCGCGCAAGGTCGATGGCGGCTGGCGGCTCTCGGGCGAAAAAGGCTGGATCACCAATGCACCCGTCGCCGATCTCTTCATCACCTATGCGCAGACCGATGCGAGCGCCGGCTGGCGCGGCATCGGCTGCTTTCTCGTCGACGCGCGGCGCGACGGGTTCCGCCGCGCCGATGCCTATCCACTTCTCGGCGGACATGCGATCGGCGCGGGCGGCTTCGCGCTCGACGATTATTTCGTGCCCGATGAGGACGTCCTGTCGGCGCCGGGCGCGGCCTTCAAGATCGCAATGCAAAGCGTCAACGGCGCACGCGTCTATGTCGCCGCGATGTGCGCGGGGCTTCTCGCGTCGAGCCTCGAAACGGCGCTTGCCTATGGCGCGAAGCGGCATGCCTTCGGCAGGGCGCTGATCGAGCATCAGGGCCTGCGCTGGTCGCTTGCCGATGTGGCGACCGATCTCGAAGCCCTGCGCGCGCTGACGCGAGAGGCGGGCAGGCTCGTCGACTGCAATGAAGATGCGGTGATGGCGGCGGCTCATGCCAAGAAATTCGCGGGCCGCGTCACCCTCGCCCGCATCGGCGACTGCATCCAGGCAATGGGTGCGAAGGGCCTGAGCGAGGACTTCCCGCTCGGCCGGCACATGGCCTGCGCGAAGATCGCGGCCTTCACCGACGGCTCCACCGAGATGATGCAGGAACGCATCGGCGCGGGGCTCGTCGCAACCTACGGTGCGGCCTAGTCGCTCAGACGCGCATCGAGGTCGAGCATTTCGCGGCGGACGGCTTCGGGGAATTCCATCGGCAGGAAATGCGTGGCGCGGCCGATGCGGAGCAGTGTCGCCTGCGGATCGCGCTGGCCGAGGCGTTCCGGCGCGGGCGCGCGGCAGGTCGATGTTGCGCCCGCATAGATCAGCGTCAGCGGACAGGTGAGCCGGTCGATGTCGGCCCAGATGTCGTGATCCTGGGCGCGGAAGTTGGCGGCCTCCCACGCGGGCGCGCAGGCCAGTTCGATCTGCCCATCGTCACGCGGCCGCGTGCCGCCTTCGACATAATCGGCGATGATTTCGTCTGGCCAGGTGCGGAAGGCGCCGCGACCCTTATAGGCCTTCGCCATGGTGGCGCGATCCGGAAAGACGGCGCGGCGCCGCTCTGCGCCGTCGGCGAGCGAGAGCGGCCCGCCCTTGCGGCCAAGCATGCGGTAGGCCTGCATCATCAGGCGGGCGCGGCGCGGCACCATGACCGGATCGACGAGGATGAGCCCCCGGACGAGATCGGGCCGCTCGGCGGCAACCATCAGGCTTGTCGTACCGCCCATCGAATGGCCGCCCAGAAGGACCGGGCCGCCTGCCTCGGCGACGAAGTTTTCGACGAAGCGGATCAGATCGTCGCGGAAGATCGTCCAGCGGCGATGATCGGCGGGGTTGGCGAGAAGCCGCGTGGCCCCATGTCCGCGCGCATCCCAGGCGCGGATGTGGAAGCGGCCTGCGAGCGGCGACAGCAGGCGGTTATAGGTCATGCCGTTGAAGCCGTTGGCATGGGCAAAGTGCAGCGCCGGCTGATGCCTGCCCTGCTTCCATTCGAGGAAAGAGACCGCGCCGTCGTCGAGTTCGAGCGTGCGCCGGACGGGCGGCGCCTCGTTGAGATGGATGCTCACGCTCGAGGCCGTCATGGGCGTTTCCCTGTTTCAGTTTCTTGCCGGCCGAGGCCAAGCCTGGGCCGCCCCAAGTCTAGGCCAGCGCCGGAGACCGCCACAAGCAGGGCTTGACGGAAAGCCGGTCAAGCCTTGCATAGTCCATCACGGCCATTTGAACGGGAGAGATGCATGGAACTGGAACTCAAGGGAAAAACGGTCTTCGTCGCGGGCGCGAGCCGCGGCATCGGCTTCGGCATGGCGCGGGCTTTCGCAAAAGAGGGCGCCAAGGTGGCGCTGACCGGCCGGGGAGAGGCCGCGCTCGATGCGGCGCGGGACGAGCTCGTCGCCGAGGGCATTCCGGCGGCAAATCTCATGACCATTGCCGGCGACATGACACGGGCCGAAGACCTCGCCGCAGCGCTCGACGCAACGGAAGCAAGGCTCGGACCGCTTCATACCGTCGTTGCGAATGTCGGCATGTCGAAGGCGCCCATGGGCTTCGATGTTTCGGACGAGCTTTGGGATGCCGACATTCTGCAAAATCTGTCGGGCTCGTTCTTCCTCGCGCGCGAAGCGCTGAAGCGCATCCTGAAGCAGCCAGCGGACATGCGCGCGGGCGCGAACCTCATCTTCATCTCATCGATCGCAGGCGTCGACGCGCTCGGCACCTCCGTCACCTATGCGGCCTCGAAGGCGGCCGTGAACCACGTCACGCGGTCGCTCTCGAAGAGCATCGGCAGGGAAGGCATCCGCGTCAACGCGATCGCACCGGGAAACATCCTCTTCGACGGCGGTGTCTGGGACAAGAACACCAAGGAGCGCCCCGACGACTGGGCGCGCTGGATCAAGCGCGAGGTGGCGCTGCGCCGTTTCGGCAAGGTCGAGGAAATCGCCGACGCGGCGCTCTTTCTCGCAAGCCCCCGCGCGAGCTTCATCACCGGCGCAGTGCTGGTGGTCGATGGCGGTCAGGTGAAATAGCTGCTCTTGCCGGTCAGGACAAACCTGTCACGAACCCTTGCTCGTCGAGGCGGATATGCTCGGCGGCAGGCGTTCGCGGCAAGCCGGGCATGGTCATGATGTCGCCGCAGATGACGACGACGAAGCCCGCGCCCGCCGAGAGCCGCACTTCGCGCACCGGCAGGACGTGGCCTTCGGGCGCGCCGCGCAATGCCGGATCGGCGGAGAAGGAGTATTGCGTTTTCGCGATACAGATCGGCAGGTGGCCGAAGCCCGACAGCTCGTACTGCGCGAGGGCGGCACGCACCCGGGAGGGCAGCGCGACCTCCGAGGCATGATAGATTTCGCGGGCGACGGTCCGGATCTTTCCGGCGAGTTCCAGTTCGTCGCTATAGAGCAGCCGGAAGTCTTCCGGCCTGGGCGCATCGAGGATTGCCGCGACGCGACGTGCCAGCTTCTCGGCACCCGCCGAACCGTCGGCCCAATGATCGCAGAGCACAGCCTCGACGCCGAATTCGTCACGGCATATCTCCGCCAGCAGGGCATGTTCCGCCGCGGTGTCGCTCAGGAAACGGTTGATGGCGACGATCGGAACGACGCCGAACTTCCGGATGTTCTCGACATGCCGGCCGAGATTGGCGAGCCCGGCGCGGAGGGCAACGAGATTTTCCTCGTCCAGCGTCTCCCGCGTCACGCCGCCATGCATCTTCAAGGCGCGCACGGTCGCGACGATGACGGCGCAATCGGGCTTGAAGCCCGCCTCGCGACATTTGATGTCGAAAAATTTCTCGGCGCCCAGATCGGCACCGAAGCCCGCTTCCGTCACCACGATATCGGCGAGCCTGAGCGCCGAACGCGTCGCCATCACCGAGTTGCAGCCATGCGCAATGTTGGCGAAGGGACCGCCATGCACGAGCACGGGATTGTTTTCGAGCGTCTGGACGAGATTGGGCATCAACGCATCGCGCAGCAGCGCGGCCATCGCCCCTTCGGCCCTGAGATCGGCGACCGTGACGAATTGCCGGTCATAGGTCTCCGCGACCACCATGCGCGCGAGCCTCGCCTCGAGATCGGCGAGGCTTGTCGAGAGGCACAGCACCGCCATCACTTCGGAGGCCACGGTAATGTCGAAGCCCGCTTCGCGCGGCGTGCCGTTCACCGGACCGCCAAGGCCGAGCACCATGGAACGCAGGGCGCGATCGTTCATGTCGACCACCCGGCGCCAGCTCACGCGACGCGGATCGATACCGAGCCTGTTGCCCCAATGCAGATGGTTGTCGACCATGGCCGCAAGAAGATTGTTCGCCGCCGTGATTGCGTGGAAATCGCCGGTGAAATGCAGGTTGATGCGCTCCATCGGCACGAGCTGGGCATAGCCGCCACCTGCAGCGCCGCCCTTGGTGCCGAAGCAGGGGCCCAGCGACGGCTCGCGCAGGCACATGAGCGTCTTGCGGCCGATGCGGTTCAACGCATCGCCGAGGCCGATCGTCGTGGTCGTCTTGCCCTCGCCGGCGGGCGTCGGGTTGATGGCCGTCACCAGAACGAGCTTGCCCTGCGGACGGTCCTCGATCCCGGCGAGAAAGTCGAAGTCGATCTTGGCGATGTGGCGTCCATAGGGGTGGAGCATCGCGTCGGGAATGGAGAGTTTCGCAGCAATCTCCCCCACGGGACGCATATGCGCGGCCCGCGCGATCTCTCCATCCGACTTCATTGCTTCCCTCACCGACCAAAACAGGGGACTTCGCCCGGCATCATGCGCGAAGTCCCGCGTGGGGTGAAGGGCCCGGTCAGGCCAGCGCGAGTTTGAAGTTCTTGCGCGTCAGTCTCGGGAAGGACGGGAAGTCCAGAAAGGTGTCGCCGCCGGCCGCAGCGAGAAGTTCAGCGGCGCGCGGCTTTTCCTCGTCGGTGAGGCTCGCGATGTAGTCGAGCGGCCGTTGCAGCATCCAGAGGTCGAAGGGGAAGATCGCCCGGCTGTCGCGCGCGCCTTCGAGCGTGAACATATGCGTGCCGATGGCGCGGGGGATCGGCTCGGTCCCTTCCTTCGCGCCCGGCGTTTCGGCAACCCATTTCGCGAAATGATGCGCCGTCGAAACGAGGACGGGGATCATCTCGCGCATCATGCGGGCGAGGACGGGGATCAGCGTTTCCGGCACTTCGTCGCGGGCGAGAAACTCGCCACCCTTGGGATGCGGCGGCTTCATCATGCGCTCGACCCAGCGCGCGACATTGGGCGCGATGCGCTTCATCAATTCGCCGGACGCGGGATCGCGATATTGATGCGCGTAGAGCGGCCCGACGAGGCCGAAATCGCCGATCGAGGGCCTGGTGCCGAAGAGAAATTCATAGACGGCGAAATGCTTGTCGAGTTCGCCGAGAAGACCCTCATAGGATTTCTCGATCGCCGCTTCCGTCTTCGGCGTGACGCCCAGAAAAGGGAGTGCGCCGGCATAGGGCTTCGAAATCTTGAGGCCCGCCTCGCGCTGTGCCTCGCCCGTGAGCTCCGGCGCGGCCATCTTGCCGAACTCGCCGATGGCGAAATCGTAGTTCTTGTTCCAGCGATAGTGCATTGCCGGGATCTTCAGCCATTCGTCGCCATAGACTTCGAGGAGCAGACCGGCGAGGCGCTGTTTCGGCGTCGAGGGGTAGATCGGCGCTTCCGGGAACCGCAGTTCCAGCGCGTCGATGATGTCGGAGGAGTCCTGCAGCGTCTCGCCTTCAGGCGTCACCATGACCGGGATCACCGGCCAGCCGACGCGCGGCAGGATTACGGTGCGATAGGCGTCGGGCGTGTTCAGATATTCGACGAAGGGAATGCGCTTGTAGCGCAGATAGGCGCGCACCTTGCCGCTGAAATAGCTGGTCTCGGACGCGTAGAATTCATATCCCTCGGTCATCGTCCCCATGTTCCCTCGCCCGTCTCCGGGCTCCCGTCGCTTAATGATCTTCATTAATCGGCGTTATAGTCGATGCCCGACGATACGCAAGAGTTCCCCAAAGTACACGCCTATGCGGCTTCGGCAATGAGTGCAGGAAGCCCTCCGCACGCATCGCGCGAATATTCATTTCCGCGAATTAACGTTCAAATATTCATACGCCTGTTTAAACAAATTCAGGAACAGATTCGTACTTGTTGCGGAGGGGTATAATGAAACTTGAATTATGGTCGGCTCGATCCGGCCGTGTGTTTGCTCTCGCCTTGTGTTTTCTGGCGGTCTGCGTCGTCTTCTCCCCACAACCCGCCCACGCCATTCCCTCCTTCGCCGAACAAACCGACCAGCCCTGTTCTTCCTGCCATTTCGGCTCTTTCGGCCCCGCATTGAAGCCGATGGGCCGTCTCTTCAAGCTCAACGGCTATGTGTGGGACAGCGGCGAAGCGAGCGCACCCAAAGTCAGCGCCTTGCTGCAGGGCTATCTCACGCATACCGAGAAGGGCCAGGATGGTGGGGCGGCGCCACATTTCGCATCGAACAACAATCCCTCGATCGAGCAGGCGAGCCTCTTCTACGGCGGCAAGATTCTCGATCATCTCGGCGCCTTTGCGCAGGCAACCTATGATGGCGTCGGACGACGGTTCGCATGGGACAATGTCGACATTCGCTATGCCGACACGGCGGCGATCGGCGGCGTCAACGCGGTGATGGGCGTTTCGCTCAACAACAATCCGACCGTTCAGGATCTCTGGAACTCGACGCCGGCCTGGGGAACGCCTTTCTCCTCCTCCAGCCTTGCGCCAGCCCCTGCCGCCGCACCGGTCATTGCCGGCGGCTTCGCGCAGCAGGTCGGCGGCGCCAGCATGTATGCGATGTGGGACGACTGGCTCTACACGGAAGTCGGTGTCTACCGGACGCTTTCCGACCGGACGCAAACCACGCTCGGCGTCTCCCCCATGGGCGAGAGCCGCATCAACGGGGTCGCGCCCTATTGGCGCGTGGCGGCACAGCATCAGTTCGGCATGCATTACGTCTCCGTCGGAACCTTCGGCCTCTCGGCCAATGTCTTCCCCGGACAGGACCGCAGTGCCGGCACCGACCGGGACACCGATTTCGGCCTCGATGCCACCTATGACTATCTCGGCGACGACGACAATTCATGGAGCGTCTACGGCTCGATCATCGACGAGCATCAATCGCTCGACGCGAGTTCCCTCCTCTCAGGGACGAATGGCAGCAATACGTTGCGCATGGCCAATCTGACCGGGGCCTACACGTACCTGCAGACCTATACTTTCTCGGTCGGCTATTTCGACATCTGGGGCTCCCGCGATGTCGGGCTCTATGGTGCCGATAGCCTGAACGGCTCGCCAAAATCGAACGGGTTCAATCTCGAAGCGGACTACACACCCTTCGGCAAGGACGATTCCCCCTACGGGCATCACATCAACTTGCGGCTGGGCCTCCAATATACCGACTACCTGAACTTCAACGGGTCGCGTTCGAATTATGACGGAAGCGGCCGCAACGCCTCCGACAACAATACCGTGGCCGCGTTTGCCTGGTTCATGTTCTAGGCACGATTGAACGATCCCACCTCCTCGGCCGTTCCGGTCGAGGAGGTGCCGATGCCCGATTTACCCGACGAACAGGCGCATACGCTGATGCGGCTCGTCATGGACAGCCATGCCGATGTGCCGCACACCGTCCAAAACAAGCTCAAGATCGAGAAATACGTCATCCGGCGGAACGGGCTGACCGTAACCGATGGCGGCATCGAGGCGTTGATCTCGTGGCTCCTGAGAGCGGCTGTCGCCTTTCGCGCGCCGAAGAGTGCACCCAAGGCCAAGACAAAAAAAGCCGCCAGCGACACGCGCAAGGCGCGATGAGCGGCCTCGTTCCCATCGATGGAACATTCGCGCCGGGTGACCGTTAGATAGCGGAACGCACCGAAGCGTTTTCAAGCGCCTGACGTTGCGCGACGTGGGCCTTCTGCAAGCGGGACTGGAAGCAGCATGACCACTTTCGAACAACCGAACGCCGAGTCGATCATGGACAGGGCCAAGAACATCCTTCTCACGCCCGACGCGGAATGGGAAAAGATCGACGGCGAAAGACCAACGATCCAGAGTCTCTATACCGGCTATGTCGGCATCCTGGCCGCCATTCCGCCGCTGGCGGGCGCGATCGGCGGCATCGTCTTCGGCTATGGCGCGATGGGCTACACGCTGCGACCGCCGCTCGGCAACCTGATTGCCGCCGCCGTGATCGAATATCTGCTCGCGCTGGTCACTGTCGCGGTGCTCGCGCTCGTTATCGAGCAACTTGCGCCAACCTTTGACGGAACCAGGGACCGCGTGCAGGCCTTCAAGGTCGCCGGCTATTCGATGACCGCCGGCTGGCTTGCCGGCATTTTCAGCATCATTCCCGCGTTGAGCCTTATCGGTTCGGTCTTCGGCCTCTATTCCTTCTATCTTCTCTATCGCGGGCTGCCGAAGCTGATGAAGACACCGCAGGAAAAGGCGCTGCCCTATACCGCGCTGGTCGTCATTGCGAGCATCCTGTTGCTCTTCGTCTTCAACATCCTCGCGGCGGCGCTTCTCAGTGTCGGCGCGGAAGCCGGGATGTAGAGGGTCGATACCTCACGGCGCAGCAACGGAGGCTGTCGTGCTTCTGGTGGCTACATCGAGCAGAAGCGCCCGGGTGCATCGATCCAGACAGACCAGCGCCATGCGCGGTTTCATACCCTGCACATAGAAGAAAATGTTGTAGCGCAGGTTGGGAACGCTCGACACGGCGTCGATCTGGTAGACGTGATCGGCAATCGGCATGGGTGCACCGCCGAGCGCGAGCTTCAGCCGGCGCAGCGCGATCGCGCGGCGCTCTTCGGTCGCCTCGATAGCGTAGAAGGCCGCGAAGCGGATGTCATAGCGCGGACCGGGCCCTTGCCGCGCGGGTGCCGGCGTGCCGGGCGGCAGGGCGAGGATCGAGACCAGATCGCGCGAGCCATAGGCGTACCAGGCGGTGCCTTCGACCGGGACCAGCGCCTGGCCTTCCACCGTGCAGACCACGACGAGCCAACGGTCGAAAGGCGCGGGCACGGGCGCGACGGTGCCTTGCGGCGCATGCGCGCAGAGGAAATCGTCGGCGAAGGCCGTTGCAGCGTTCGAACGCGACGCGCCGGGCGCGGCATAGGTCCGCGCGTCGGCGACGCTGCCATCGAGCGGCTTGTCGTCCGGACCTTCAGCGGCCGCGGGGCCGGCGAAGATGGTCAAAATCAGAAGAAAAATGAGCGCCGCTCTCGGCATCTGAACTCCCGCTAATCGTCGAGGAGAGTTTAGAGGCCGGAAGCGGCGCACAAAGCGTCACGACAAAACTTGACCGGTTTTCATTACGCGAGATCACACCGGAATGGTGCGATCCCCAGCGACGAACCCGGTCGGTTACCAGCTGTAGAGCAGCTTCAGCGCCAGACCGTAGCCTTTCGCGTCGTTACGGATATCCGACGTGCCGGTCAGGCCGACCGTGAGGCCCGAGGGCGAACTCGCCGAGACGCCGAAGCTTGCGAGGAGCGCATCGCGGTCGACCGTCTTCTGGGCGTAGACGAAGCTCGATCCCGGCGTGCCTGCGAAGGAAGCCGTGGCCGTGCCGTCGGGCTGCGAGATGTCGTGGCCCCAACGGAGGTCAAGCGAGGGGGTGACGGTCGCGTTGGCCGTGGGCGCCTCGAAGCTCGTACCGATGACCGCACCGAGCGAGGAACGGACCAGCGTGTCCGACTGCGCTGTCTGCGCGAGGTCGAGACCGCCGGCGCCCGTTTCCGTGTAGGCCTCGGTGTGGAAGTGGATGACGTCGAGACCCGCCACCGGCTTCAGCCAGGCTTTGCCGCCGAGACCGAGGCGATAGCCGGCCTCGCCCTGCGCGGCGAGCGTGTAGCCGCCGAAGTCGCCGGTGGCCGTGCGGTCGATGCCGCCGAAGGCGATTGTACGCGAGGTACCGTAATCGTTGTAAGCGGCGGCAAGACGCGCCGAAAGATCGAGCGCGTCGAGCGACGTGCCGGCATAGGCGCCGACTTCATAGGACGAGACGTCGCTGTTGCTGCCGACGCGAGAGCTGTCGACATTGGCATGCGCGTAGCTCGCCGAAAGGCCGACGATCGTCGTATCGCCGAGGAAGCGGTCGAGGCCGGCGACGACGCCGCCGCCGCGATAATCATAGCCGTTGGCAAGGCTTGCATCGGAGGCGGCGTTGCCGAAGATGCCGAAGCCCCGCGCCCATACCGACCATTCGGGACGAAGGCCGGCATTGCCGACGAGAGCCGCCGTCAGATCGCCATCGTTGCCGGATGCGGCAAGCTTCGTGTCACCGGCGCGAGCCGCCGTCTGTTGTCCATCGACACGGTCGTTGACGAGGGAGCCGATCGCGCCAACGGTCTGGGTGATGGCCATGTTCGTTCCGGCCGTCGGATTGTCGGGCGACATCTGGTCGAAGTCGTGGGCCGCCTCTTCCGGTGTGCTCGTGTCGATATAGGCGAGCACTTCGGCAAGATCGCCGGTTGCATTGTCGTGACCATTGTCGAGGCCGCCGGCCGTCGACCGGCCATTCGGCGTGTCGGCCGTGCTCTGATAGGTGACGCCCGTGCGCTCGAAGCCGAGCAGCACCCCGTTCGACGTGTAGGTGAGTTCCGGGATGACGAAAGCGGAACCGATATTGTCGATGAGCGACGAGAAGGAGCCCGTCAACCCGCCGTCGGCATCGAGCACCGTATAGGTGAGGTCGGAACGGAAATGCGTCGAGAGCGACGAGACGGCGAGCGCGCCGGAAAGCTGCGCCGTGCCCGTGATGTCGAGTGCATCCGAGTGACCTGTGCCGTCGATCTTGGCGTAGTAGGTGCCCGTCGCGCCCTGCACATAGTCACCGTCGACCGTGAAGCTGCCCACGGTCGAGGTCGTGCCTGTCGCGAGACCGCCATTGTTGGTCAGAAGCGCCGTCGTCAGCGTGCCGCCGCCGATAAGGGCGGAACCCGAGCCGATGTTGAAGGCCGTGGCGCTCGTGTAATCGCCGGACATCGTGACTTCGCCCGACTGGACATTGGTCGTTTCGAAGTTGACCCAGTTCGATCCGACGAGCGTGAATTCGTCGCCGCGGTTGATATTGAGCGTGTCGGCGCCGCCTTCGGCATCGACGATGCCGGTGACCGAACCGCCGTAATTGTTGAAGATGTCGGCGCCATTACCCATCATGACGGAAGTCGCTGACGTTCCGGAGATGGTGCCGTAGTTCGTGATCGTGTTGCTCCACGTTCCCGCATCGTCGGCCATTTTGATCGCATAGCCGTTGAGTGCGCGAATGGTGCCGTAATTGGTGATCGTGGTCGCGCCGAAGGCGTCGCCATTGGCACTGTCGTCGACCGTGATGCCGTAGTCGGCGCCGGAAATCAGCGCGGAAGTGTGCGATGCATCGCCGTTGATGACGGTACCGCCGCCGATGGCCAGCCCTTCGCTCTTGCTCGGATCGGTCTCGCCCGGTTTGATGCCATTCGCGCCGGTACCCTGGATGGTGCCGTAGTTCTCGACATAGGCGATATGGTCGATGTCGACACCGTCACCATCGCCGAAGGAATAGGCGAGGTTGCCGCCATCATAGGCCGCCTTGTTCCAGGTACCTGTGATCGTCGCGCCGGCGTAGTTGTAGACCGAGACGACCGAGGCGTTGTCCGTTGCATCGGACCCGATGCCCGAGCCGTTTTCGCCCGTGATCGTGCCCCAGTTGTAGACCGTCGTGCCGGACGCGTCCTTGTCGATCGTGATGCCGTGCTTGCCGCCGGTGATGGAGGCGCCGTCGCGGTTGTAGATGACGTCGTTCACGCCATCATCGCGGACGCCATACAAATCGCCGATGCTGTCGTTGTTATGCAGCCCTTCGTTGACGATCACGCCGGTCGTCTCGATCACGCCGTAGTTGTCGAGCACCGTGCCCGAGAACCCCGGATCGCCGAGACGAACGGCGCCGACTTCGCCTTCGTTGGAATTGCCGTCCGGATCGGCGTCGACGCTCGCGACGTTGCCGGTTGCGCGGATGGTGCCGTAATTGGTGACCGTCGTAGCGCCCTTCTTGCCGACATAGAGCGCGTAGACATTCGAGTCGACGTTGGCGTAATTGAGCGTATCGGTGTCCGTGACGGTCTCGGTGATGGTGGCGCCAGCTGTGTTCTCGATCA
>CAISYL010000098.1 GCA_903889655.1 uncultured Alphaproteobacteria bacterium
ACATTGAGCTCGTCGGTCATGCCCATGCCGCCATGAAGCTGCACGGCCTGCTGGCCCACGAAGCGACCAGCCTTGCCGATCTGGACCTTGGCGCCGGCGGCGGCCTTGGTGCGCTCGGCTTCGTTCTCGTCGAGCTTCAGGTTGACCATGTAGGTCATCGAGACGGACTGCTCGTAGGCCATGAACATGTCGACCATGCGATGCTGGAGCACCTGGAACTTGCCGATCGGCACACCGAACTGCTTGCGCGTCTTGCAATATTCGACGGTCGCCTTGTTGAGTTCGCCCATGCAGCCCGTGGCTTCGGCCGCGAGTGCCGCGATCGCCTGATCGGTGATCTTCTCGACGAGCGGCAAGCCCTTGCCTTCCGCGCCGATCAGCGCGTCGGCGTCGACCTTGACGTTCTCGAAGGTGATTTCCGAAGCGCGGCGGCCGTCGACCGTCGGATAGTCGCGGGTCGAGACGCCGGGGGCGTTCTTGTCGACGATGAAGACCGAGACGCCGTCACGATCACGCTGGCCGCCGGAGGTGCGCGCGGTGACGATCAGCTTCTGCGCCCATGGGGCGCCGAGAACCACGGCCTTGTAGCCGTTGATCGTGTAGCCCGCGCCGTCCTTCTTCGCCGTGGTGACGAGGTCGGCGAGGTTGTAGCGGCCCTGCGGTTCGGCATAGGCGAAGGCCCAGACGGTCGAGCCGTCGACGATGCCGGGAATGTTGGCTTCCTGCTGCGCGGCCGTGCCGGCCTCGCGGAGGAACCCGCCGGCGATGACGACCGTCTCGATGAAGGGCTCGACGACAAGATGACGGCCGAATTCCTCGGCGATGATCATCGTCTCGATGGCGCCGCCGCCGAGGCCGCCCATTTCTTCCGAGAAGGGCGCGGCGAGAAGGCCGAGTTCGGCGAACTGCGCCCACATCGGCTGGCTCCAGCCTTCGGCCGACTTCACGATCTTGCGACGCGTGTCGAAGTCATACTTGTCGTTGAGCAGGCTCTGCACCGTATTGCGAAGCAGGGTCTGCTCCTCTGTGAACGAAAAATCCATGGTCCGTACCCTTCCCGTTGAGTGCTGTTTCTGTGAGGTGCTTTTGGGCCTTAAAGGCCGAGCACCATTTTTGCGATGATGTTGTGCTGAATTTCGTTCGAGCCGCCATAGATCGACGTCTTGCGCATGTTGAAATAATTCTGCGCGCTACCGTTCGAGTAATCCGGCCCGGCGATGAATTCATTGCCGGTGAGTTCGCCCGTCGGCACGTTGACATGGCCGTAATTGCCGACCGCCTCGAGCGTGAGCTCGGTGATGCGCTGCTGGATCTCCGTGCCCTTGATCTTGAGGATCGAGGCCTCCGGCCCGGGGCCCCGGCCCTTGCTCTCGGCGGCGAGCGTGCGGAGCTCCGTCACTTCGAGCGCGGTGAGGTCGATCTCGAGTTCAGCGACCTTGCGCGAAAACTCGTCGGTCTTGATGAGCGGCGCGCCATCGACAAGCTCGGCCGTCGCGATCGACTTCAGGCGTTCGATCGCTTTCTTGGAACGCGAGACGCCCGCGATGCCCGAACGCTCGTTGCCGAGCAGGAACTTCGCATAGGTCCAGCCCTTGTTTTCTTCGCCGATCAGGTTCTCGGCTGGGACCTTCACGTCTTCGAGGAAGACTTCGTTGACCTCATGCGCGCCGTCCATCGTGATGATCGGACGCACGGTGATGCCCGGCGTCTTCATGTCGATGAGGAGGAAGGAGATGCCTTCCTGCGGCTTCGAGTTCGGATCGGTGCGGACGAGGCAGAACATCCAGTCGGCGTACTGCGCAAGCGTGGTCCAGATCTTGTGACCGTTGACGACGTAGTGGTCGCCCTCGCGGACGGCGCGCGTCTTGAGGCCGGCGAGATCCGAACCCGCGCCCGGCTCCGAATAGCCCTGGCACCACCAATCGTCGCCCGACAGGATGCCCGGCAGGAACCGCTTCTTCTGTTCCTCGTTGCCATAGTTGAAGATCACCGGACCGACCATCGCGAGGCCGAAGGGAAGAAGCGCCTGCGTCTCGGCGCGCGCATTTTCCTCGTTCCAGATGTAGCGCTGCGTGGTCGTCCAGCCCGTGCCGCCGTACTCGACCGGCCAATGGGGGACGATCCAGCCCTTCTTGTAGAGGATGCGATGCCAGGTGAGGATTTCCTCCTTGGTCATCTCGCCGCGCGTCCGGCGCGATTTCAGGTCCTTGGGGTAATTCTCGGCGATGAAGGTGCGAACCTCGTCGCGGAAGGCGAGGTCCTCGGGCGAGAAACTCATGTCCATAGGGCGATCCTCCTGAACGGCGGGCCTGGCCGTCGAAGCCCGCCTAACCGTCTAATTTTACGTGCGAAAGGGCCGGTGCGATCACTTCGCCCGGCCGCTTATTTTGGCGGTGATATTAGCCACCCGCGCCCCCGTTGCAAGGCCGGCGGCTGTGCGGCAGGAAACGGGCTCCTGTGCGGGAATGGCCCACAACGCCAGGGCGCTGGAAGCTTCAGAGAGCCCTTTGATCGACCTTGCCCTTCGATTGCCTATGTAGCAACCACGTGTCGGAAGCGATCTCCAGCTTGGGCAACTGCGTATGCTGGGCGAGCAGGTCAACCAGCGCTGTCCAGAGCCCTCCCTCCCGAGGGTCGGCTCCTTCCGCCAAGAAATATCCAAAATTCATTGTGACCACCCGACGAGCAAGCTCACCGAGCGTTTTGCATCCTTTCGGAAACACACCTCCATCGACACGGATCAGCATTACGCCGATCCCCGCCAACACAAACGGCGCGAGACCCAACCAAGCTTCTCCCATCCGTGCTGCACCCAATAACAACCCAAAGGCTGTAATTACGGATGCGACGATCATGTACACGCCGATCATGCCGCGCCAGCTTAGAACATAGCGCGGCAGGCGCAGGCCGGAGCGATTTCCTAAAAGCCGGAGCCATTCCTTAGCCGAGAGTTGCGTCAGACTTTCGAGCGGCGTATGGGGCCTCAACCTCGACGTATCCTGTCGCTCGGGAATAGCCCGACGAAGACGATAGAAGGCCATGCTGGTCGCACATTTCTCGCCCGCCACAGCGGTATCTGGAAAGCGCCGTCTCAGCGATTCGAATATATCGCCGACCGTGAACCAGGTGACTGTCTCTTCTCCTGAAAACGTCACGCCGAACGATGCCTCGATATCCTCGATTAGCTCGACGTCGTCGACATCATCGCAAAGCCCAAGGGAGTTAGGCATCGAAGACCACCATTTATGAAATGGTTCCAACACTGCGAAGCGACGATAGCCTGATATTCGCGGTTACGCGAACCCCGCCTGCGCCTGTGTCGCCATGCCGGCAAAGGCGCCGGCGGCGGTTTTGACGAGGTTGGCGGCGAGGGCCGCGCCGGCGCCGTCTTCCAGCGCGATGCCGAGATCGAGCAGCGGTTGTTTGCCGATCGCGGCGAGCAGGCGGTCGTGCGCCGGTGTGCCCGAACGATGGGCGGCGAGGCAATGATCGAGGGCGGCCGGCTCCTGAACATAAAGGGCGGCGGCGGCGGCGCAGGCGACGAAGCCGTCGAGCAGAACCGGAATGCGCTGGTAGCGCGCGGCGAGGATCGCGCCGGCGATGGCGGCGAGTTCGCGCCCGCCGACGCGGCGCAGCGCCTCCAGCGGGTCCTTGAGCGCGCCATCATGGCCCATACCGTGAAAAGCGAGCGCATCCTCGACGACCGCGATCTCGCGCGGGTCGGAGGTCCAGTCGGACGGCGCGCCGCCGAAAAGCGCGGCGGCGAGCGCGGCC
>CAISYL010000099.1 GCA_903889655.1 uncultured Alphaproteobacteria bacterium
CTCGGCCAGCGCCACCGCCGTCGGACGGTCGACGGCGTTCTTCACCTCCGGCCGGTTCAGGATCACCGTGGTGACAGGACCGTTTTTCTCGACGCGGACGGCGTTCATGACGCTCCCCCTTTTTTCTTCGTTCGTCCTTCAATATCACCGGCAAGCGCACCGGGCGAAGCATAGCCTTCGCGAAGGAAAGACATTATAGTCGCGCGCGTTAAGCAGATAGGCCCATAGCGGGAAGCGCGGCGATCATGTCGGGGCCCAGCGCAGATTTTGCGCGGGCGGCACGCTCAATGCCAACCCGTTTCCCAAAACCCCTCCCGTCCGGGCCAGCAGCATCAAGGAACGATCGAATGGCGAAGAAGGCCCCGGCGAAAGCAAAGGCGAAGGCGAAGAAGACGCCTGCCAAACCAGCGGCGAAAAAGGCGGCCGTCAAGAAGACAGCCGCCCGGACGAAGGCGAAGCCCGCAAAGAGCAAGACGGCCGCAAAGCCCGTCGCAAAGAAAAAGCCGGCCGCCAAGGCGAAAGCCCCGGCCCGTAAAGCCGCCGCGAAAAAGCCGGCCGCAAAGAAGGCCGTGAAAAAGGCCGCGCCGAAGAAGGCCGCGCCCGCAAAGAAACCCGCCGCGAAAAAAGCCGCTCCGGCCCGGAAGCCGGCCGCGAAGAAAGCGTCCCCGAAAAAGGCGACGCCCGCGAAGAAGCCCGCCGCCAAAAAGGCCGCTCCGAAAAAGGCGGCCCCCGTCGCGAAGAAAGCCGCTCCTGCTCCGAAGCCGGCGGCGAAAAAACCTGCCGCGAAGAAACCCGCCGTGAAAAAGGCGCCCGCCGCCGCGAAACCCTCAGTCGCCGGCAACAGCTTCGGCGCGAAGCAGACCCTGAAGGTCGGAAACCGCACCTACACCTATTACAGCCTGAAGCAGGCCGAGAAGAACGGCCTTTCGGGCACGGCGCGCCTCCCTTTCTCGCTGAAGGTGCTGCTTGAGAACCTGCTGCGCTTCGAGGACGGTCGCACGGTGACGGCCGACGACATTTCCGCCATGAAAAAGTGGCTGAAGGACCGCACCTCGGACCGCGAGATCGCCTACCGCCCGGCCCGCGTGCTGATGCAGGACTTCACCGGCGTCCCCGCCGTGGTCGACCTCGCGGCGATGCGCGACGCGGTGAAGAACCTCGGCGGCGACCCGACCAAGATCAATCCACTGGTCCCCGTCGATCTCGTCATCGACCATTCGGTGATGGTCGACAAGTTCGGCACGCCGCTCGCCTTCAAGCAGAACACCGACATCGAATATGAGCGCAACCGCGAGCGCTATGAATTCCTGCGCTGGGGTTCGAAGGCCTTCGACAATTTCCGCGTCGTGCCGCCGGGAACGGGCATCTGCCACCAGGTCAACCTCGAATACCTCGCCCAGACCGTCTGGACGAAGCAGGAAGGCCATGAGGAAGTCGCCTATCCCGACACCTGCGTCGGCACCGACAGCCACACGACGATGGTCAACGGCCTCGCCGTTCTCGGCTGGGGCGTCGGCGGCATCGAGGCGGAAGCGGCCATGCTCGGCCAGCCGGTCTCGATGCTCATCCCGGAAGTCGTCGGCTTCCGCCTCACCGGCAAACTCAATGACGGCGTGACCGCCACCGACATGGTGCTCACCGTCACGCAGATGCTCCGCAAGAAGGGCGTCGTCGGCAAGTTCGTCGAATATTTCGGCAAGGGCCTCGACAATCTGACGCTCGAGGATCGCGCCACCATCGCCAACATGGCGCCGGAATATGGCGCGACCTGCGGCTTCTTCCCCATCGACAACGAGACGCTCAAATATCTGAAGGCCACTGGCCGTTCGGAAGAGCGCGTCGCCCTCGTCGAAGCCTATGCGAAGGCGCAGGGCATGTTCCGCGAGACGAACACGCCGGACCCCGTCTTCACCGACACGCTCGAACTCGACCTCTCGACCGTCGTGCCGTCGCTCGCCGGTCCGAAGCGTCCGCAAGACCGCGTCGCCCTCACCGACATGGCGTCGAACTTCGCCGCCGCGCTCGAGAAGGAATATGGCAAACCCGGCCAGGCGAAGACCCGCGTTGCCGTCGAAGGTGCCGATTTCGACCTCGGTCACGGCGACGTCGTGATCGCCGCGATCACGTCGTGCACCAATACCTCCAATCCGAATGTCCTCGTCGCGGCCGGCCTCGTCGCCCGCAATGCGAGGAAGCTCGGCCTGAAGGTGAAGCCCTGGGTGAAGACCTCCCTCGCCCCCGGTTCGCAGGTCGTCACCGACTATCTGACCAAGTCGGGCCTGCAGTCCGATCTCGATGCGATGGGCTTCAACCTCGTCGGCTACGGCTGCACCACCTGCATCGGCAACTCCGGTCCGCTGCCGACCGAGATCAGCGCCGCGATCAACAAGAACGATCTCGTCGCCTCGGCCGTGCTCTCCGGCAACCGCAACTTCGAAGGCCGCGTCTCGCCGGATGTGAAGGCGAACTACCTCGCCTCGCCGCCGCTCGTCGTCGCCTATGCGCTGGCCGGCTCGACCCAGATCGACATCACGAAGGATCCGATCGGCACCGGCTCGAACGGCCAGCCGGTCTATCTGAAGGACATCTGGCCCTCCAGCGCCGAAGTCGCCGAGACGGTCCGCACCTGCGTCACGCCGGAAATGTTCCGCACGCGCTACGCCAACGTCTTCGACGGCGACGCGCATTGGCAGGCGATCAAGCTTACGGGCGGCCTCACCTACGACTGGGACGGCGGTTCGACCTATGTGCAGAACCCGCCTTACTTCGAGCACCTCTCGAAGGATCTGACGCCGATGGAAGACGTCAAGGATGCACGCATCCTCGGCCTCTTCGCGGACTCGATCACGACCGACCACATCTCTCCGGCCGGCAACATCAAGGTGCAGAGCCCGGCGGGCTCCTATCTGAACTCGAAGCAGGTGGGTCAGCAGGACTTCAACTCCTACGGCGCACGCCGCGGCACTCATGAAGTGATGATGCGCGGTACCTTCGCCAACATCCGCATCAAGAACCAGATGCTGAAGGGGATCGAAGGCGGCTTGACCAAGCTCGAGCCCGAAGGCACGCAGATGCCGATCTATGACGCGGCGATGGAATACAAGCGCCGCGGCGTTCCGCTGGTGATCTTCGCCGGCAAGGAATACGGCACCGGTTCGTCGCGCGACTGGGCGGCGAAGGGCACCATGCTCCTCGGCGTCAAGGCGGTCATCGCCCAGAGCTTCGAGCGCATCCACCGCTCGAACCTGGTCGGCATGGGCGTCGCGCCGCTGCAGTTCATAGGCGACGAAAGCTGGCAGTCGCTCGGTCTCGACGGTTCGGAAGTCGTGACGATCGAAGGCCTCAAGGGCGTGAAGCCGCGCGCGAAGGTCAAGGCCGTCATCGCCTATGCCGACGGCACGAAGAAGGCCATCGACCTCCTCTGCCGCATCGATACGCAGGACGAGCTCGACTACTACGCGAATGGCGGCATCCTGCAATACGTGCTGCGCCGCCTCGCCGCGTAACGCGAGCCGCCGCTGAAACGACAAAGGGCGCTCCCTCGGGAGCGCCCTTTTTGTTTGACTGGCGCCCGAAGCCGGACGCCCTCCGATCCTCGTCCCGAGGAGCCGCAAAGCGGAGGCGCTCAGGCCCGCGCCGCTTCCCTGAACGACACCAGCCGCTCCTTCTGTTCGTCCCACAGCGTCAGCCGGACGCATCTGAAGCTTTCCATGAGCGTCAGCCTGCCGACATCGCGGAGGTCCGGGTGATCGCGGAGCACGCGCGGCAGCCGGTAGAAGGGAATGCGGCTGCAGAGATGATGCACGTGATGGATGCCGATATTCGCCGTGAACCAGCGCAGCACATGCGGCAGGTCGTAATGCGACGAACCGTAAAGCGCCGCCTCGTGGAAGCTCCAGCCCTCGTTCTGGGCCCAGAGCGTTTCCTCGAACTGGTGCTGCACATAGAAGAGCCAGACACCGATCGAAGCGGCGAGCATCACGATGGGCAGATGTACGAGCAGAAAAGCCTGTACGCCGATCAGCCACATGAGCCCCGCCGCAATCGCGATGATCGCGACATTGGTCGCCTGCGTGCTGACCCAGGGCCGCCAGCCCGAACGCATCAGCCCGACGGGCAGGCGCTGCTGCAGAAGGAACATATAGGCAGGCCCGACGACGAAGAGCACGACCGGATTGCGGTAGATCCTGTATTTGAACCTGCCCCACCAGGAGCGCGCCAGATATTCGCGCACGGTGAGCGTATCGATGTCGCCGATGCCGCGGCGGTCGAGATTGCCGCAGCTTGCATGATGAAGCGCATGCGTCCGCCGCCAGAAATCGTAAGGCGTCATGGTGAGGACGCCGAGCGCACGGCCGACCCAGTCATTCATCAACTTGTTCGAGAAGAAGGAACCGTGGCCGCAATCGTGCTGGATCGTGAAGAGCCGCACCAGAAATCCGGCCGCCGGGACCGCGATCAGCAGCGACAGCCACCAGAAGCCGAAATAATAGGCCGCCCAGGCGCCCGCCCAGAGCGCAACGAGGGGCAGCGCTGTGACGGCGAGTTCCCCGATGCTGCGCGAAAGGCTCGGATCGCGATAGCGCGCGAGAACCTTCACCCAGTTGCGTGCGTCCGGGCGCGACGTGTCGGCATTATGTCCGATGCTCAAGATGCGTAGAATCCGGGTTGGCGGGCAGGCGCGTCAACGGACGCACGGAAAGCCGCGGCAGGCGAATGATACGTGGGGACCTTTTATTTCTCCGGTCCCGCCTCATGCGTGAGGAGGTCCACCGACTGGGTGAGCTGATTGCCAGCCTGCTGCGGCAGTTTATAGGCCCATTTCGTCAACCGATCGTTAAGCATCTTCGCCTTCTCACCGGCAGCTTTCGTATCGCCGCCGGCGGCACTGACAGGATCGGTATCGGCCGTGACCTTCGCCCAGAGCGCGCCGCCACCGCCTGTCAGCGTCAACGTCACACGAAGCCCATCGAAGGTTTCGACGATCACATTGGGTGAGGTCGCCGGAAATTCAAGTGAACCGACCGGCACCGCATCGTCGAAGTTGAGATCGACCACGCTCGTCGCCGTTCCGTTGACGACCGGTGCGCCGCGCGTGACGCGCCCCTTCGGGATGTTTTCCAGCGTGAAATCATTGTCGTCCGCCGAGGCGCGATCCATCACCACCGGATGATCGGTGCCGGCCCAGAGCGTCACGCGCCTGATCTCGTTGCGCTGCAGATCGAGGAAACGCGCATCGAGCCAGTCCTGCGCCGCCTGGAAGAGCGGGAAGCGGCCATGCGCAAGCCATGTCTGGTTCTCGCCGTCGCGCCTGAGATAGATCATGCCCTGTCCGCGCGCGGCGCTCGTTTCGTCGGGCACCTTGCCGGCGAGAAACGACGCCATCGGCTTGCCCGCTTTATCGAAAAGCTGGATGCGCGTCGCGGAACCCAGATCTTCCGGCGCCAGAAGACCGAGATTGCGATGCCATTCCGGACGCGCGGTGCGCCGCTCGTACAGCGTCAGCTCGGAAATGCCGATCAGCGCCTTCTGCACGAGATCCTGCTTGGCCGGATAATTCTGGCGCTCGGCGACCGTCCATTGTCCGTCCGCCCCGCGGTTGAGCGTGATCTTGTCGACGCCGTGCAGCCCGCGGCCGAGCATATAGGTGATCCGGCCGACCTGGTCGAGTTTCGTTTCAAGCCCCGGGAACAGCGGCTCCGGCGCGAACTGGACGCGAACCCCGCGCTCCATCGTGACGACGGCAATGGCGGCCGCGACGACCGCGATTGCCGCTGCGAGGGCGAGAATCGCGAGATTGCGGAGCGGCTTGTTGGCGCGCAAGGCGGCGATATTCATGTCTCAGGCCCCCTTGCCCGCGCGCGCCTTGCGGCGGCGATGACGGAAGATGGCGATGCCGAGCGCGACGATGGCCACGAGGATCGGCATCAGCGCGACATTGGCAAAACGGACCTCCGTCGCGAGCCGGTCGATGTCGCGTCTGAGATTGCGCTGCACGTCGCGCAGCGCCTTGCGGCTTTGCAGCAACTCGGCGCGGAACTGCGCGATTTCTTCCTGCGCATGTGGGTCGGAGGGATCGACGCCCGCCGCCTGGCCGGCGCCCGCGCCTTCGGTCTGGAGCGCGGCAAGCCGCTGCTCCGTCTCGGTGATCTTCGCCTTCAGCCTCTCCTGCTCGGTGAGGAACTTGCGTTCCGCCTCGCGTCGCAGATTGTCGACGACGACGAAAGGCCGATCGACGCGCTCGCGCGCCCTGAGCGAGATGAGATCGTCCGAACCCATCAGATTGTCGATCGCCGAGAGAATGAACTTCGCATTGTCGGCGAAGGGCACCAGCGTCCGGTCGTTGCCGTCGCCGGACGGCTGCGTCCAGAAGCGGTCGTCAAGAATGTCGCTATCCGCGACCACGATGATGTTGGCGTCGGCCTTGGTCTGCGCGACGAAGGCGTCGGGCTTGTCCATCGCATCGGAACGCTTCGTCTCGTCCTCGACGGGCAATGCCGGCGCGGCGGAGAAGGCGCTCTTCAGCGGTCCCGAAACCCGCGCGGCCAGCACATAGGTCTCGCCCGTCGGCTTGAACGCGTTGAGAAGCTCGTCCGGCGTATGGCCCGCCTTCACATAATCGAGATCGTAGGTCTCGGCATCCTTCGACGACCAGAAGAGCGGCGTGAAGCGGGTGGTCGCATTGGCCGCCGGCTTCAGCACGCCGGCCGTGCCGAGATTGATGTGATCGATGCTCGACGTGACGATGTCGTTCTGGTCGAACTCGGCTTTCGGCACCGAGAGCCAGAGCACGTAGTCGCTGGTCTGACGCCGCGCATCGAGGCCCGTCTGCACGCGCATCGCAAGATCGCGGTCGCCGACGATATGCTTGGTATCGTAATCGACGCCCCAGTCCTTCAGCAGCGGCGCCAGATCCGACGCCTCCGTATAGCCCTGCACCGGCTGTCCGTCCGGACCGGCGGTCAGGCTCACTTCCGAATGCGGATCGACAAAAGCGAGCACGCGGCCGCCGCGCATCACGAACTGGTCGATCGCGTAAAGCGTCTCCTGATCGAGCTGCTTGGGATGCGCGATCATCAGCACGTCGACATCGGCCGGTACCTTGACGAATTTCTGTTCGAGGAAATTGATCTCGAAGCGGTTCTGCAATTCCTGATAGATGGCGAAGGGTTGCGACTGGCCGCGCATTGCGGCCATCAATCCGCCGGAGCCCGTATCCAGCGGAATGTTGGTCACGATGCCGAGCACCGGCTTCTTCGGTCGGCTCAGATTCTGGATCAGCCGCGTCACGTCATATTCGAGATATTGCTGGCGCTCGTCGGTGAAGAACGGGATCGCCTCGATGCCGTCGACGAGATTGGTGCCGACCAGACCGAAATAGATGACTTCGCCCTCCGTCGTCCGCGCGCCCTTGAGGCCGAGCGACATGGCGAGATCTTCCTGCTCCGAGAAGGGCTCGGGATCGACCACTTCGAGCACGATCTTTCCATGCGAGCGGTCACGGATTTCCTCGAGGAGATCGCGCACCCGGTTTGCATAGGCACGCACCTGCGGGAAGTCGGTCGCGAGCGATTCCGAGTAGAAGAATTTCAGCGTGATCGGCTCGTCGATCTTCTTGAGAACGTTCTCCGTCCCCTGCGATAGCGTGAAAAGACGGCTCTGCGTGAGGTCGACCTGCGCCGAGCGGAAAACGATGTTCGAGAAGAGATTGATCGCGAGGAACAACACGGCGAGAAGCACGAGCGTTGCGATGCGGATGGCGGAGCGGTTCATGCTCGTCATGGGCCTACCCCGCCTTCTTCATGTCGACGACGACGCCGCAGGCGATCAGCCAGCCGGCGATCAGCGTGAAGAAGTAGATGATGTCGCGAATGTCGATGACGCCTTGCGTGATCGCCGTGAAATGCGTCAGGAACGAGAAGGAGGCGATCGTGTTCAGCACCTGCTGCGGCACCCAGCTCGCGAAGAAATCCGTGACAAGCGGCAAGCCCGCCACTGTGAAGAGGAAGCAGACGACGACGCTGACGACGAAGGCGATGACCTGGTTGCGCGTCGTCGCGGAAAGGCACGAGCCGATGGCGAGATAGCCGCCGGCCATGAAGAAGCTGCCGATATAGCCGGCAAGGATCACGCCATTGTCCGGATGTCCCAGATAATTGACGGTGATCCACATCGGAAAGGTCAGGACAAGCGCGATGCCCGAGAAAGCCCAGGCCGCGAGAAACTTGCCGAGCACGGCCGCCCAGAGCGGAATGGGCAGCGACAGCAGCAGCTCGATGGAGCCCGTGCGGCGCTCTTCGGCCCAGAGGCGCATCGAGATCGCCGGGATCAGGAACAGATAGAGCCAGGGGTGGAAGTTGAAGAATATCTGCAGGTCCGCCTGACCGATCTCGAAATAACCGCCCATGTTGAAGGTGAAGGCGCCCATCGTGAAAAGGAAGATCACGATGAAGATGAAGGCGAGCGGCGTCGCGAAATAGCCGCCAAGCTCGCGGCGGAAGACGGCGGAAAGCTCTCTCATGCGGCGTTCTTTCCCGGCATGTCGGCCGTGTCGGAGCGCGTGAGATTGCGGAACACCTCGTCGAGGCGTCCCGGCTCGCCGTAAAGCGCGCGGACCAGCCATCCTTGCTGGCGCGCGAGATCGGCGACGGCATCGATGAGCTTCACTTCGGCCGAGATCGCATCATGCTGCAGCGGGAAGAGCGTGAAGGTCGTCTCCGTGCCGCGCGGGCTGATCTCGATCGATTCGATGCCGGGCAACGCCTTCAGCGTCTCGGCGGCGACCGCCGTCACCTGCCCGCCGATCGTCAGTGAGACCGCATTGTGATAGCGCGACCGTCCGATGAGTTGCGCCGGCGTTCCGTCGGCGACGACACGGCCGCGATCGATGATGAGTGCGCGCGTGCAGATCGCATCGACCTCTTCGAGAATATGCGTCGAGATCACGATGGCCTTGTCGGCGGCCATGCGGCCGATGAGTTTCCTCACCTCATGCTTCTGGTTCGGATCGAGGCCGTCGGTCGGCTCGTCCATGATCAGCACGGGCGGATTGTGCAGGATCGCCTGCGCCAGACCGACGCGGCGCCGGAACCCCTTGGACAGCGTGTCGATCGGCTGGTCGAGCACGCCCTGAAGCTCGGTCGCGGCAACCGCGCTCTCGATCGCCTGCATCGCTGCGGCGCCGTCGAGCGCGCGCACGCGGGCGATGAATTTGAGAAACGAAAGCGGCGTCATGTCGCCATAGGCCGGCGCGCCTTCGGGCAGATAACCGATGAGGCGCTGTGCTGGGAGCTGATCGGTCACGACGTCGTGCCCGCAGATGGAGGCGCGGCCCGCGCTCGGCGCGAGGAAGCCGGTGATCATCTTCATGGTGGTCGACTTGCCGGCGCCGTTCGGCCCCAGAAAGCCCAGCACCTCGCCGCGCGCAACCGTGAAGCTGATGCCGTCGACCGCAGTGAAGGGACCGAAATGCTTGGTGAGCCCGTCGATCGCGATCATGGCATCGCCCGCGGCCGGCCCCGCGGCCGGATGTGTGCCGTTTGCCGTTTGCATACTCGCTCGCGTGATGACGTGCACTCCCTCAAGGTCCCGGACGGGCGCTCTTGTTTTGCCTCGTTCTCCCAAAGACCTGACGGCATGTGTAGACAAACGCAATCCCCCTCTCAAGTGAAAGATGAGACATCGTAAACGCGGGCGATGGAGCGGGGATAAGTGGGGGGTCTGAAAATGAAAACGCGCCGGCGCGGGGGGCAAGCGCGGCGCGTCTCATCTCTGATGTTGCCCCTTGAAGGGGTGGCCCGGCCCCCAAATTCATCCCGGTGGGGCTGGGGGGCTGATGATACCGGAACGTCCAAGAGGACCGGGCCAGTGAGGCAACGATTGGAGATTGACGGCCCGGTGTGGCCTCACAAGGGCTGAAAAAAGGCAATATTGTGATTCTGGATTAATCCCACAAAAGCTAGCAGAATGAGACAATTAGCTGGTTCTGCCGGCTCCCTGACCGACCGTCCGGGGCCATATGAACCCCGGAATGTGAAGGATTGCGACGCATGGCGGAGAGCGGAGAGGGATCGGAAAAAGCGTCTCACATCCATTCCGGCTCGCTCAGCCTCGTCATCACGTCGAACTCCGCCCCTAAACCGCTCCGCGAACCCGACGTTTTCTTCAGCCGCGCCGAACTCGAAGCCATTCTTTCCGTCTACGGCCGCAAGGTCGTGGAAGGCGAGTGGCGCGACTACGCCATCGGCGCGACGAAGGACGTGGCGATCTTCGCGGTTCATCGCCGCACCAGCGAGATGCCGCTTTACCGGATCGAAAAGCGCCCGAAGCTGGCGCGCCGCCAGGGCGCCTTCAGCGTCATCGCGGCGACCGGCCTCGTCCTCAAGCGCGGCCACGACCTGAAACAGGTCCTGAAGGTCTTTGAAAAGCGCGCGTTGAGATTGATCGACGCCTGAGGGAGATATCGCCGAACGAAAAGCCCCGGTGTTTCCACCGGGGCTTTGTTTTGTCCGTTCGCTTCGTTCAGCGGCGCAACCTTTAACGGCGGTTGCCCATGAACTGCAGCAGAAACATGAACATGTTGATGAAGTCGAGATAGAGCGACAGCGCGCCCATGATCGCCTTCTTGCCGGCGACGATCGCGCCGTCGCCTTCGAAATACATCGACTTGATGCGCTGCGTGTCATAGGCGGTGAGGCCCGCGAAGATCAGCACGCCGATCACCGACACGGCGAATTGCAGCGCCGAGCTGTGAAGGAAGATGTTCACCAGCGAGGCGACGATGATGCCGATCAGACCCATGAAAAGGAACGAGCCCATCGCCGAAAGATCGCGCTGCGTCGTGTAGCCGTAGAGGCTGAGCGAACCGAAGGCGATCGCCGTCACGAAGAAGGTCTGCGTGATACTGGCGCCCGTATAGACGAGGAAGACGCTCGACAGCGACAGCCCCATCAACCCGGCGAAAATCCAGAACGAGATCTGCGCCGCTGAAACGCTCATGCTCTGGATACGCGCGCTCAGGTAGAAAACGAGACCGAGCGGCGCGAAGATCACGACCCAGCGCAGCGGGCTGGTGAACAGCGCTTCGCCGAAGGGCGACAGCACGATGCCGGTGTCCGTCTGCTGAATGGCCGCCTGGAACGCGACCCAGGCGACGACGCCGGTAATGGCGAGACCCGCCGCCATGTAGTTGTAGACGCGAAGCATGTAGCTGCGCAGGCCCTGGTCGATAGTCGCCTGGGTCCCTGCGCCGACGCCGCTCCGCAGCCTGTCTTGGTCAAAATTGGCCATATCTCTGCACCCTCCTGGTAGTGCCAGGGTAATATTGGCCCTTCACCCCCTGAATTCAAGGGAAATAGGACCGGGCGCGCCGGCCTCTCCGTGAATATTAGGTAACCGTTTCAGTGACTTATCTCTATTCGGACCGCAAAACCTGCGCCGCCGGCACCGACAGTACCCGCCAGGTGCCGAGAAGCCCGAGCCCGATCGTGGCAACGGTTGCCGCCAGAATGGTCAGCGCCAGCGTGCCCGGCAGCGGCTGCCAGGGCAGTTCCATCACGAGGGCGACGATCGCCCAGGCGGCGGCGCTGCCGGCAAGAGCGGCGACGAGCGCGGTCGAGAATCCGAGCGCCGCATATTCCCGCACATAGATACCCAGTACGCGCCCTCGCGTCGCGCCCAGCACCTTGAGGATGACCGCATCGCGAGCCCGCGCGCGGAAACCCGCAGCCATCGCACCGGCGAGAACCAGCACGCCGGCAAGCAGCGTCACCATGCCGGTGACGCGGACCGCGAGCGAGAACTGCCCGAGAAGCACGTTGACGGCGTCGAGCGCCTCCTTGACGCGCACGGAGGTGACGTTCGGGAACTGCGTCGTCACCGCGCGTTCGAGCGCCGCTTCCCCCGCCTCGTCCATCGTGACCGTGGCGAGCTCGGTATGCGGCGCCGCTTCGAGCGCGCCTGGCGAGAAGACCATGACGAAATTGATGCCGAGGCTCTGCCAGTCGACCTCGCGCGTATTGGCAACCGTCGCCTCGATCTCGCGGCCGAGAATATTGACGACAAGCCTGTCGCCGACCTTGAGGCCGAGCCCTTTTGCAAGTTCGTCGGCGAACGAAACCAGCAGCGGCCCTTTGTAGTCCTTCGGCCACCACGTCCCGCTCAGCAGTTTGGAATTTGCCGGCGGCTCGGCCGCATAGGTGATGCCGCGATCGCCCTTGAGCGCCCATTCGGCGCCCGATGCCGGCTTCACTTGATCGACCGGCACGCCCTTCAGCGAAACGAGGCGTCCGCGCAGCATCGGCACGCGTTCGAATTTGGTGACGCCCGGCGTCGCCCGCACGAAATGTTCGAAGGCGGCCGATTGATCGGGCTGGATGTCGACGAAAAAGAAAGACGGCGCCCGGCCCGGCAGCTCCTTCATGATTTCGCCCGAGAGATTGCCGTTGATGAGCGACACGGTGACGAGCAGCGTGAGCCCGAGCCCGAGCGACAGCATGACGGCGGAGGTCGGTGCGCCGGGCCGATAGAGATTGGCGAGTGCGAGACGCATTTCCGGCGACCGCCCGCCGACCCTGTGAAGCCGCGCCGCAAGCGCGCCGACGCCGAACGCCGCCAGCCGCAGCAGCCCGAAGACCGCCGCCGCGCCCATGATGAACCAGAGCGCGAAGAGCGGCTGCTCGGCCGTGGCGACCGCAAGCACGGCGAGCGCGAGAAGCGCGGCGCCCGTCGCCGCGATATAGCGGGGACGCGGCCATTGGCGTTCCGGCGCGATCAGTGCACGAAAGAGGCTCGCCGCCGGCACGTCGCGCGCCCGCGCGAGCGGCCAGATCGCGAAGGCGAGAGCGGTGAGAAGTCCGTAGGCGCCGGCAAGCAGCAGCGGCCCCGGATAGAGCGCAAGATCCGTCGGCACGGGAATAAGATCGCCGATAAGCCGGTCCGTCACGAAAGGCACGGCGGCGCCGACCGCGAGGCCCGCCGCGATGCCTGCGACCGCGAGCCCCATCACCTGCGTCAGATAGATCGCGAAGATGAGCGAGCCCGGCGCGCCGAGGCATTTGAACGTCGCGATGACCTCGCGCTTGCCGTCGAGATAGGATTTGACCGCATTGGCAATGCCGACGCCGCCGACGACCAGAGCGGTCAACCCGACAAAGGTCAGAAAGAGCGCGACGCGTTCGACGAAGCGCCGCATCGACGGCGCGCTGTCGGTCCGGTCCTGTACGCGCCAGCCCGCATCGGGAAAGGTTTTGTGCAAGCCATCGACCCAGCTCTTGATCGCCGGCACGTCGCGCGCATTCTCCGGAAAGCGCAGACGGTAATTATAGCTGACGAGGCTGCCCGGCTGGACCAGCGCCGTCGCGGGCAAGGCCGCTTCCGCGATCATGATGCGGGGACCGAGCGCGAACCCATCGCCGACGCGATCCGGCTCGTGCCGGATTTCGGCGCGGAGTTCGAAGATGCTTTCGCCCACGCGCAGCGTGTCGCCAGGCTTCAATCCCAGCCGCGAAACGAGATTGGGCTCAGCGATGAGCCCATAGCGCCCGTTGCGCATCGCCAGCGCATCGGCAAGCGGCATGTCGGGCGCGAGCTTCATCGCGCCGTAGAGCGGATAGAACCCGTCGACCGCCTTCAGCTCGACGAGGCTCTGCCTGTCGTTCGACATGGTGCGCGCCATGGCGCGCAATTCGGCCGAGCGCGAGACGGTGTTGTTCTTCGAGAGAAAGGCCAGTTCATCCGCATTCGCTTCGCGATGGATGAGCCGCACATCGACATCGCCGCCGAGAATTTCCTGACCCTTCTCGGCAAGCCCGCGCGTCAGCGCTGTCGAAACCGAACCGACGCCGGCGATGGCCGCAACGCCCAACGCGAGGCAGGCGAGAAAAATACGAAACCCTGCGAAACCCTGCGCCGCATTGGCGCGCAGTTCGCGGGCGCCGAGACGAAAGGCGAGCGCGAGGGAATTCACGCGGCGCCCGCCTCGACCCGGTCGACAAGCCCGTCGCGCAACCGGATCACCTGTTCGCACCGCGCGGCCAGCTTTTCGTCGTGCGTGATGAGGACGAGCGTCGTGCCCTTGCGGTGATGGAGCGCGAACATCAGTTCGATGATGTCGGCGCCCGTCGCCTGATCGAGATTGCCGGTCGGCTCGTCGGCCAGCAGAATTTCTGGATCGCCGACAACCGCGCGGGCCAGCGCCACGCGCTGCTGCTCGCCGCCCGAGAGCTGCCCCGGATAATGCGACAGGCGATGGCCGAGGCCCACCGCACGAAGCTCCGCCTCGGCCCGCGCGAAAGCATCGCGGCGACCCGCGAATTCGAGCGGCACGGCGACATTCTCGAGCGCCGTCATCGTGGGAACGAGGTGGAAGGACTGGAAGACGATGCCTATATGCTCACGGCGGAAGCGGGCGAGCCCGTCCTCACCGAGCCGCGAAAGATCCTCGCCCGCGACCTTCACCCGGCCTTCGCTCGGCCTCTCGAGCCCCGCCAGCACCATCAGGAGCGTCGACTTGCCCGACCCCGAAGGACCGACAAGCCCCGCCGTGCCGCCGCGCGCGACCTTGAGATCGATGCCGCGCAATATGTTGACCAGCCCGGCCGCACTCGGCAGGCTCAGTTTCAGACCTTCAAGCTCGATGATGGTGTCGTTCAATTGACCGCTCGTCCGTTCCCGCCTGCCCGTCGCGAAGCCTTGGGCCGATATGGCATGTTTGCAGCGATTTACAAGCAAGCGCTAGTCGCCACCTTGTGCCTTCTCTTCGCGGCGCCCGCCTTCGCCGCCGAAAAACCGCTCACCATCGTCGCGTTTGGAGACAGCCTCACGGCCGGCTACCTGCTCGGCCCCGATGAAGGCTTCGTGCCGCAACTCGAAAAGGCGCTGAAAGCGAAGGGGCACGACATCACCGTCGCCGATGGCGGCGTCTCCGGCGACACGAGTTCGGGCGGCCTCTCGCGGCTCGACTGGACGGTCGGTCCCGATGCGGATGCGGTCATCCTCGAACTCGGCGCCAACGATGCGCTGCGCGGCGTCGATCCGAAGCTCACCGAGGCCAATCTCGAAACCATCGTCTCGCGGCTCGAGACGCGCCATCTTCCCGTTCTGCTGGTCGGCATGTTCGCGCCGCCGAACATGGGCGCCGACTACGCGAAACGCTTCAACGCGATCTATCCGGCGCTTGCCGCAAGGCATAAGCTCGTGTTTTATCCCTTCTTCCTCGACGGTGTGGCAGGCAATCTGAACGGCAAGCCGGCCGCGCCTGGTCTCACTCTTTCCGACGGCATGCATCCGAACGCCGAGGGCGTTTCCATCATGGTCGCGCGCATCCTTCCAAAGGTCGAGGCGCTGATCGCGGAAACGCGGACGGCGGTCGCGCCGAAATAACCATCCCGCGAGGGGACGTCCGTTCCCGCGCATTCAGCATCAGCAACGATCCCGTGAGGGACAGCACCGATTGGGGGCGCATATGGACTATCGCGAACTCGGCCGCACCGGCCTCAAAGTCAGTTCGATCTGCCTCGGCACCATGACATGGGGCGAGCAGAACACCGAAGCCGATGGACACGCGCAGATGGATTATGCGCTGGACCAGGGCATCAACTTCTTCGATACCTCGGAAATGTATGCCGTGCCGCCGAGGCCCGAGACTCAGGGCGCGACCGAAAAGATCGTCGGCTCATGGTTCAAGGCGCGCGGAAAGCGCGACAAGGTCATCCTCGCGACGAAGGTCGCCGGCCGCTCGCCGATGGACTGGCTGCGCGACGACAAGTCTCCGACCGAGCATAGCCGCAAGCAGATTCTCGAAGCCGTCGACAAGAGCCTGAAACGTCTGCAGACGGATTATATCGATCTCTATCAGCTTCACTGGCCGGATCGCCCGGTCAGCCTTTTCGGCGCCGGCGGTCTCACCTATACCCATGTCGACTTCGACAGCCATCCGATCGACGAAATCCTCGAAACGCTGGGCGAGGTCGTCAAGGCCGGCAAGGTGCGCCATATCGGCCTTTCGAACGAGACGCCCTGGGGCACGATGAAGTTTCTGCATTACGCCGAGACCAAAGGCCTGCCCCGCGTCCAGTCGATCCAGAACGCCTACAACCTCACCAACCGCATCTTCGAACTCGGCGGCGCCGAAATCGCGCATCAGGAAGGCGTGGGCCTGCTGGCCTATTCGCCGCTGGCACAGGGCTATCTCAGCGGCAAGTATCGCAACGGCGCCCTCCCCCAGGGCTCTCGCAAGCAGCTCTTCAACCGCCTGCAACGCTACGAGACGCCGAAGGCTGCCCATGCCTTCGAGAATTATTTCGCCATCGCCGAAAAGCACGGGCTCGACGCCTCGCAACTCGCCAATCAGTTCGTGACGACGCGGCCCTTCGTGACCTCGAACATCATTGGCGCGACGACGATGGAGCAGTTGAAACTCGCCGTCACCTCGCGCGATATCCCCTGGACGAAGGAACTCGAGGCTGACATCGCCGCCGCCCATCTCGACCAGCCGAACCCCTGCCCGTAATCTGAGCGACAGGAAGACAATCGACACCTCCCCCCTTGAGGGGGAGGGCTATAGAGTGAAGGTCATCCACACCGGCCGAACGAACCCATGATCCGCCTCTTCACCGCGCTGGAAATTCCCGACGAGATCGCCGAGCGTCTGGTGCGGCTCCAGCGCGGCATCGAAGGCGCGCGCTGGATCGAGCCGGCGGACTTCCACATCACGCTGCGCTTCATCGGCGATATTCCCGAAAACGTCGCCGACGACGTCGATGCAGCGCTGACCGAAATTCCCTTTACGCCTTTCGAACTGGAACTCGAAGGCGTCGGGGCCTTCGGCGGCGCGAAGCCTCATGCCGTGTGGGCCGGCGTCAGGATGACGGAGCCCTTGCGCACCCTTCAGCAGCGCCACGAAAGCGCGATGCGCCGCGCGGGCCTGCCTCCCGAGACGCGCAACTACACGCCGCACGTGACGCTGGCCCGTCTACGCGGCCGCGAGGCGGACGAGGTCTACCGTTTCGTCGAGGTGAATAATCTCTTCGCGAGCCCCCGCTTCGAGGTGACGCGCAGCGTCCTCTTCTCGTCCCGCGCCAGCACCGGCGGCGGGCCTTACGTGATCGAACGCGTCTATCCGGATTTCGAACCTCACGACGAGTGATCGGCGGCGTCCTCGATCGCGTGCATGGCGGCATCCGACAGGCCGAAATGATGTCCGATCTCATGGATCAGCACATGGGTGACGAGGTGGCCCAGCGTCTCGTCATAATCGGACCAGTAGTCGAGCATCGGCCGGCGATAAAGAAAGATCATGTCGGGAAGCTTCGCCGTCCGCTGGCTGATCTCATAGGGCTCGCCGGTCCCATGGTAAAGCCCGAGAAGATCGAAAGGGCTTTCGAGTTCCATCTCGTCGAGCACTTCCTCGCTCGGAAAATCCTCGACCCGGATCACCAGCCCCTCGCAGCGCGACCGGAATTCCTCCGGAAGCCGCGCGAAGGCCTCGCCGGCGATCCGCTCGAAATCTTCGAGGCTTGGCGCCTTGATTGTTTTCCAGTCCATCACATCCTCTCTTGCATGATGAATCTAGGCAGGCGAGGCTCTGGCCGCAATCTCGAGGAGGCAGGCATGGTCGACAAACTGAGCGGCGCGGCGCGCGAAAAGGCATTGGGCGAACTCAAGGGCTGGACGAAGACCAGAGGGCGCGACGCCATCGAGAAGACATTCCTCTTCAAGGATTTCAACGAGGCCTTCGGCTTCATGACCCGTGTCGCGCTCGCCGCCGACAAGGCCGACCACCATCCCGAATGGTTCAACGTCTACAACAAGGTCCAGGTGACGCTGACCACACATGACGCGAACGGCGTTTCCGAACGCGACGTGGCGATGGCGAAATTCATGGACAGGATCGCGGGCAAGGCCGGCAAACCGAAATAGGCGAAGATGACGATGGCGAACCGACCGCAGGTCGTGGTTCTGGGCGCCGGCTTCGGCGGCCTGACCGCGGCCAGGGCGCTGGCCTCGGCGCCTGTCGACATCACGCTGATCGATCGCCACAATTATCATCTCTTCCAGCCGCTGCTCTATCAGGTCGCGACCGCGACCCTCTCGCCCGCCGACATCGCGGTGCCGATCCGCTCGACCTTCCGCGATCAGAAGAACGCGAAGGTTCTGCTCGGCGACGTCGCCGGCATCGACCGCACGGCGCGGTCGGTCGAGCTGAAGGACGGTCGCCATGTCCCTTACGACTATCTCGTCGTCGCGACGGGCGCGCGTCACGCCTATTTCGGTCATGACGAATGGGAGCCCTTCGCGCCCGGTCTCAAATATATCGAGGACGCGACCGAAATCCGGCGCCGCATTCTGCTCGCCTTCGAAAAGGCCGAGACCGAGGACGACGAAAGCGCGCGGCGCGATCTCCTGACCTTCGTCATCGTCGGCGGCGGACCGACCGGTGTCGAGATGGCAGGCTCGATCGTCGAGCTCGCGCGCAAGACGCTGGTCCGGGACTTCCGTCATATCGACCCGTCCTCGGCCCGCGTCCTGCTCATCGAAGCGGGACCGCGCCTGCTGCCGGCTTTCCCCGAAAGCCTTTCGGAATTCGCGCGAGCCTCCCTCGCCCGCATGGGCGTCGAGGTGAGGCTCGGACAGGCCGTCACGCGTTGCGCGGCCGACGGCGTCGACATGGGCGCCGACCGTATCGGCGCGCGCACGATCATCTGGGCGGCCGGCGTCGAAGCCTCGCCGGCCGCGAAATGGCTGGGCGTCGCGGGCGATCGGGCCGGCCGGGTCCCCGTCGGCGAGCGGCTGACGCCGGCCGGCGAACCACGCATCTTCGTCGTCGGCGATACGGCCGCCGCCGCCTGGACGGATGGCCGTTTCGTTCCCGGCATCGCACCGGCGGCCAAGCAGATGGGCGATTACGCGGCCCGCGCCATTCTCGCCGATATCCGGGGCAAGACGATCCAGCCCTTCCGCTACCGCCATCAGGGCAATCTCGCCACCATCGGCCGAAAGAGCGCGATCATCGATTTCGGCCGCCTGCGGATGAAAGGCTTTCTCGCCTGGTGCCTCTGGGGCGCCGCGCATATCTATTTCCTGATCGGCTTCCGCAACCGCTTCATCGTCATGACGCAATGGCTCTGGGCCTATGTGACGATGCGCCAGGGCGTCCGCCTCATCACCGGCTCGACGAAGCTGCCGTAAAAAAAGCCCCGGAGTTTCCTCCGGGGCTTTCGATTTCCGCGAAGGGAAATTATCAGCGCGGCGCCATGCGGATCGCGCCGTCGAGGCGAACCGTCTCGCCGTTGAAGTAGCCGTTCTCGACCATCTGCAGGGCGAGCGAGGCATATTCGACCGGATTGCCGAGACGCGACGGGAACGGCACCTGCGCGCCGAGCGCCTGACGCACCTTTTCCGGCGCGCCGGCGAGGAGCGGCGTGTCGAAGATGCCCGGCAGGATCGTGTTGACGCGGATGCCTTCGCGGCTGAGGTCGCGCGCGATGGGGAGCGTCATGCCGACGACGCCGGCCTTCGACGCGGAGTACGCCGCCTGGCCGATCTGGCCGTCGACGGCCGCGACCGAACCGGTGTTGACGATCGCGCCGCGATCGCCGTCCGGCAGCGGGTCGAGCGTCAGCATGCCGGCCGCCGACTTCGCGATGCAGCGGAACGTACCGACGAGGTTGATCTGGATGATGAGGTTGAACTTGTCGAGCGGGAAGTGCTCGGGCGCACCCGTCTCCTTGTTCTTCGACGCGGTTTTGATCGCGTTGCCCGTGCCGGCGCAGTTGATCAGGATACGCTCCTGGCCGTTGGCCGCGCGGACCTTGGCGAAACCGGCATCGACGCTCGCTTCGTCGGTCACGTTGACCTTGGCGAAGGCGCCGCCGATTTCCTTGGCGAGCGCTTCGCCCTTGTCTTCCTGAAGATCGAAAATGCCGACCTTCACGCCCTTCGCGGCAAGCGCGCGCGCCGTGGCGGCGCCAAGGCCCGAAGCGCCGCCGGTCACGATGGCGCTGATGCTGGAATCGAGTTTCATGGTCTGTGGTCCCTTCTCATGGCAGGCCGAATGCCCGGCCGTCTCCCGTTTGGCGCTTGTCCCGCGCCGGATTGGCGCCGATTTAACAAATTCGGGAGCCGAAGCGCGAGCCAAAAATGCCGATAACAAAAGGAATTAGCGCCTCGCCGCTTTGACGCAGCGTCCGCCTTGCCTTGCAGTGGCGCCGGATCGGCCCCATCTTTTGTCCCGAGAGCCGCCGCATCCCGATCGAGGCCGCATGTCGCAGAGAGACATCGAGACCGAGCTTGAAAACCCGAAGCTGAGCCTCCCCGCCGTCGTCGCGAAAAACGAGAAGACGGTGAACGAGGGCTTCTGGATGAAGATGGCCCGCGTCGCCGGCAAGATTCCCTTCGCCGAGGATGCCGCCGCCGCCTGGTTCTGTACCCGCGACCCCGGGACGCCGCTTCACGTCAAGGCGACGCTGCTGGCGGCGCTCGCCTATTTCGTCCTGCCGATCGATGCCGTTCCCGATTTCATCGCCGGCATCGGCTTTACCGACGATGCGACCGTCCTCGCACTCGCCTTCCGTCTCGTCTCGACCAACATCAAACCCGCCCATCGCGACGCAGCCCGCAAGGCGCTAGGTCTTCCGCCGAAAGAACAGCCGGCCGCCTGACCGCCGGTTCCTGTCCAGCTTCGTGCCGGAAAACCCCTTCAGGAGAAACCGATGGAGAACTTCGTCAGCGACGTCGCCTTCACGCCTTCGGTCAAGGCGGTGCAGGAAAAGCGCGGCAGCCGCGAACATTACGCGGAAAAGGATTTCCGCGATCGGATTTCGCCGGATATCGCCGCCTTCATCGCCGCGCGGGATTCCTTTTATCTCGCCACCGCCAATGCCGAAGGCCAGCCCTATATCCAGCATCGCGGCGGACCGAAGGGTTTTCTGCGCGTCCTCGACGAACACACGCTGGCCTTCGCCGATTATGCCGGCAACCATCAATACATCACGACCGGCAATCTCGCGGAGAACGACCGCGCCTATATCTTCCTGATGGATTACGCGAACCGCGCCCGCGTCAAGATCTGGGGACGCGCCGAGGTGATCGCCGACAAGGAGATCATCCGGCAGCTGATGCCCGAGGGCTATCGCGCCCGCCCCCTGCAGGCGATCGTCTTCCGCGTGACCGCGCTGGACACGAACTGTCCCCAGCATATCCCGCAGAAATTCGACGCCGACGACGTGACGGGCGCGCTCGCGCATTTGCAATCGAAAATCGACGCGCTCGAAGCCGAACTCGCGACCTACAAGGCCCAGACGCCGCTCTGATTGGAACGGTAGCCGAGCGCGCGATAGGCCTCGTCGATCAGCGACTGGCAGCGGTCGTTGACCAGAATGCCGTTGCCCATCTTGTTCATGTTGTAGCCGAAGCTCATCCGCGCTTCCGGATCGGCGAAGCCGATCGAGCCGCCCATGCCGACATGGCCGAAAGCGGCATCCGACAGGATCACGCTCATGCCGCGCGCATTCTCGACCTTGCGATTGTCCATCGACTTCATGAAGCCGAGCGCGAAACGCGTCGGGATGAGCAGCGTCGCATCCTCATGCGTCGCCATCGCGACGCGGCCCATGCGGGCGAGTGTATCCTTCGAGACGAGCTTGCCGCCGCCATTGGCGAGCGGCGCATAAAGGCCGGCAAGGCCGCGCCCGTTCGAGATGCCGTTCGCCGAACCGATTTCGGAAGCGTGGCATTCGCGCGAATTGAAATTCGCGTTGCCATTGTTGCCGAGAAAGAGCGCGGAGGCCGACTGCGGATCCTTGATGACGGCTTGCGTGAATTTCGACTTCATCGTCGCCTCGTCCGGCACCGCGTAGATCATCGGCGCGACGCGATGCTCATCCGCTTCCGGCAACCCGATCTGGAAATCGATGCCCAGCGGCCTTGCCACCTCGTCGCGGAAGAACGCGCCGAGGCGCTTCTTCGCCGCGCGATGCACGATCTCGCCGACCGTCCAGGCGAAGCTGACGCCGTGATAGCCGTTGCGCGTGCCGGGCTGCCAGAAGGGCGCTTCCCTGGCGACGAGATCGATCATGTAGTCGTAATCGTAATAGCCGCCATCCTTCACCTTGGCACGCAGATGCGGCACACCGACCGAATGATCGAGCATCATCGAGACGACGGCCTCTTCCTTGCCGTTGACGGCGAATTCCGGCCAGTACTTCGCCACCGGCGCGTCGAGATCGAGAAGCCCACGATCGGCGAGCATATGCGCGCAGATGGCCGTGGCGCCCTTGGTGCACGAAAAGACGATCGAGACCGTGTCGCGCGTCCAGGCCTCGCCATCGACCGCCTTACGGCCACCCCAGATGTCGACGACGGTCTTGCCCTCGAGCGTGATCGCATGGGCGGCGCCGACTTCGTCGCGCGTTTCGAAATTCTCGATGAAGGCGTCAACCACGCCTTTGAACTTCGGATCGAACTCGCCTTCGACAAGGCCGGCCCTGGTCTCTTTCGAAATGGTCTGCATGGACGCTCTCCCTGATGATTTTTTTGAACGGGCGCTTCAGCGCCTCGTCTGATCGAACCTGTTATTGAAGCGGTGTCTCCGTTCCGTAGCCGGCCTTGAGAAGGATCGGCCGGATCGTCTCCGTCAGCAAGGCATAGCCCTTGGTGCTGAGCGATAGCCCGTCCCAGCGGAAAAGATCCCGCCGCAGCACGCCCTTCTGGTCGAACATGGCCGACGCGACGTCGACGTAATAGAGACCTTGCGCCGTCTTTTCGTAATCCTGAATGAGCGCATTGGCGCGTTGCGCGCCATACCAGCGCGAGACGCGCATCGGCGACGGGCGGATCGAGACGAAATAGACCGGCGCCGCGATGCCTTCCGCGCGCAGCGTCGAGACGAGCTTCTTGAAATCGTCGAGCACATCTTCCGGCCGCCGTCCGCGCACGTCGGAGAGATCGGCCTCGCCCGCCATCAGCACGATCGCGCGCGGATGATAGGGCACGATGATGCGAGGCGCGAAATAGGTGACATGCGCGATCTGCGCGCCGCCGAAGCCGCGCTGGATCACGGGCACCGGCGACATGTCGTAGGGAAGCTGTTCCCACTGCCTTATGTCGTCGGCGCCGACGAAGAGCACCGCGCCCTGCGGCGGTGGGTTGGAGACATCGCGGCGCTCGAAGGCCGCGATCTCTCCATCCCAATAGGTCGGATTGCCGGAGGCGAGAAGGACATAGAGGAGAAAGCCGAATAGCGCGACGATCGCCAGCCCGAGGCCGGCACCGATCGTCACGAGCAGTCGGCCCATCGCGTTCCCCTCTGTCCCCTGATCGTTCGGCCGTCGCTCAGCGCGACGGAACCAGAACGATCTTGCCCTTCACCTTGCGCGCCGCCATGTCGTTCAGGGCCTGTGCGACCTCGTCGAACTTGTAGGTGCGCGAGACATGCGGGCGAAGCTTGCCCGCCTTGAACCATGCCATCAGTTCCTTGAGATTTTCCTGATGTTTCGCTGGTTCGCGGCCGGTGAAGGCGCCCCAGAAGACGCCGACGATCTGGCAGCCCTTGAGGAGCGCGAGATTGAGCGGCACTTTCGGGATCGGGCCGGCGGCAAAGCCGACGACGAGGAAGCGGCCTTCCCAGTTGGTGGCGCGGAGCGCCGGCTCGGAATAATCGCCGCCGACCGGGTCGTAGACGACATCCGCACCCTGACCGCCGGTGAGTTCCTTGATCCGGTCGGTCAGCGCCTTCTGCTGATCCTTGTCGAGCGCGCCGGTCGGATAGAGGATCGTCTCGTCGGCGCCATGCTCGCGGCAGACGGCGAGCTTGTCTTCGGACGAGGCCGCCGCGATCACCCGCGCGCCCATCGCCTTGCCGAGCTCGACTGCGGCGAGGCCTACGCCGCCGGCCGCGCCCAGCACGAGCAGGTTCTCGCCCGGCTTCAGATGCGCACGGTCCTTCAGCGCGTGATGCGACGTGCCATAGGTCATCAGGAAGGCCGACGCGGTCACATAATCCATCTCGGCCGGAATGGGCGTCACACGCGCCTCGTCGAGCACGAGTTCCTCGGCAAAGCCGCCCCAGCCCGAAGAGCCGATCACACGATCGCCGACTTTCACCTTGGAGACGCCCTCGCCGAGCTTCGTCACGATGCCGGCAACCTCGCCACCCGGAGAGAAGGGCAGCGGCGGCTTGAACTGGTATTTATTCTCGATGATGAGCACGTCGGGGAAATTGACCGCCGCCGAATGCACCTCGATCAACACCTGGCCCTTTTTGGGCTCGGGGGTCGGCACGTCTTCGATGACGAGCTTCTCCGGCGGGCCGTATTCCTTGCACAAAATCGCTTTCATGGGCTCTCCCTGCCTTCTTGCGGCCATAAGGGCCTGTTTTCAATGCCGATGGCCCCTCATTACCACATGGGGGGCGGAACCCGCCAGATTGTCCGGTTTCGACCCGGCCTGTCTGGAAATTGGGCGCCGGGGCCGCTATGGTCGTGGCGCTTTCCGCGACCAGAGCCACGACGAAAGAACGAGTCCTCATAAATGCTGACACGCACGCGCTTATTCGCCTCCGCCGTCGCCGCTGTCACCCTGCTGGCGCCGCTCTTCGGCGGAGCGGCAGGCGCCGCCGACGCGCCGAAGCTTCTGGGTAAATTCGACGACTGGGCCGCCTATACCTATGGCTCGGGCGCGGACCGCATCTGCTATGTGCTGGCCGAGCCGAAGACCCAGGACCCGAAAGGCGCAAAGCGCGGCGATGTCTATTTCATGGTGACCCACCGCCCCGGCCGGAACATCAGGAACGAGATCAGCCTGCGCTCGGGCTACACCTTCAGCCCGACCTCGAAACCCTTCGCCACCATCGGCAAGGACAAGTTCCAGATGTTCACCGGCGTTTCGGAGGGCGGCGAGCATCAATATTGGGCCTGGCTCGACAAGACGGCCGATGAGGCCCGCATGGTGAAAGCGATCCGTGGCGGCTCGACCATGGTCGTCAAGGGCACCTCTTCCCGCAAGACCATGACCACGGACACCTATTCGCTGAAAGGCTCGGGCACGGCGCTCGCCAAGATTGACGACGCCTGCAAATAGAGGCTTTCGGGCTCGAATCTGGCGTATTGGCGGGCAAGCCCCCATTTATGCTATGACCCCGCGAAACGGCGCCGACGGGGCGCCGCAGGATGAGCCATGGCCACGAGCCTCGACATTGCGCATAAGCGAACCGACGCGACCGAAGCCGACGCGACCGCCGGCACGGCCAGGCGGAACCTGCTTGGGCTGACCCGCGACGGCCTCGCCGCGGAACTGCGCCGCCACGGCATGCCCGAAAAGCAGATCAGGATGCGCGTCGGCCAGCTCTGGAACGCGATCTACAATCGCGGCCTTACCGACTTCGCAAAGATGACGACGCTGTCGAAGGACATGCGCGCCGAGCTCGGCGCCGCCTTCACCGTCGCGCGGCCGGAGATTGTCGTCGAGCAGAAGTCGGTCGACGGCACGCGCAAATGGCTGTTGCGCCTCGCCTCGGACAAGCCCGGCGTTCCCGGACCGGAAGTCGAGACGGTCTATATTCCCGAGGAAGGCCGCGGCACGCTCTGCATCTCGAGCCAGGTCGGCTGCACCCTCACCTGCACCTTCTGCCACACCGGCACGCAGAAGCTCGTCCGCAACCTCACCGCCGGCGAAATCGTAGGCCAGCTTCTCGTCGCCCGCGATGCGCTCGGCGAATGGCCGGATTCAGGCCGCAATTCCGACGACCGCCTCGTCACCAACATCGTGATGATGGGCATGGGCGAGCCGCTCTACAATTTCGAGAATGTGCGCGACGCGCTCGACATCGTCTCGGACGGCGAAGGCCTTTCGCTCTCGAAGCGCCGCGTCACGCTCTCGACGAGCGGAGTCGTGCCGATGATCGAGCGCGCCGGCAACGAGATCGGCTCGATGCTGGCGATCTCGCTTCACGCGGTGAACGACGAGACCCGCGACAAGCTCGTGCCCCTGAACAAGAAATATCCGATCGCCGAACTGCTCGACGCCTGCCGCAATTATCCCGGCGTCTCCAATGCGCGCCGCATCACCTTCGAATATGTGATGTTGAAGGGCGTCAACGACTCGCTCGCGGACGCGAAGGAACTCGTCCGCCTGCTGAAGGGTATTCCGGCGAAGATCAACCTGATCCCCTTCAACCCCTGGCCGGGCAGCCCGTATGAATGCTCCGACTGGGCGCAGATCGAGAAATTCGCCGACGTGGTGAACCGCGCCGGCTATGCGAGCCCCGTCCGCACGCCGCGCGGCCGCGACATCATGGCCGCCTGCGGCCAGTTGAAGAGCGAGACGGTGAAGAAAAGTGCCGCAGAGCGCTTCAGGGAAACGCGCGCCGAAGCCGGCGCGTAGCGATGCGGCGGCTCCGTCGCATAATTTGGGCCTATGCCGCCGCTTGTGCCGTTGCAACTCTGACCATGGCGCTTGTCATGATCGTCGCGGTCTTGTGGTGGTACATCATCGGCTACTGGCTGGGCCGGTATCGAAGCCGAGCGCGTCGCTCGCTCTTTCGCCTCCCGTGGGCGTACACCAAGCCCCCGACGTGGAACCCCCTCGACTGGCGGCGCTGGAACAAGCGCACCGCCTACGAACTCACCTGGGCGGGCGAAGCACAGCCCGCCGTCGGCGACCTCATGCGCATCGACTCGATCATGCGCGTTAAGGTGCTCGCTACCAAGCCGGGAATCCTCGTTGTCATCCAAGTCCGGTGAGGCTGTGGAAAACCTGAGCAAAAATGGTGGACAAAAAGGCGCGCACCATGTAACGTGCCAGTATGGAAGCAATCACCGACGTCCAGCCATTGCGCGTCCCTACGGAAGGGAGCGACGTGAAGACTATGGAGGTGGACCAGCCGCGCATCGGACATCCGAGCCAGTGCCCGCGCTGCGAACGAACGATCACCTGGGCGCGAACCCGCTCGGGCAAGAAGATTCAGATGGACTTTCGTCCGGTGCCGTCGGGCGAATACTTCATCGTGGGTGTCGA
>CAISYL010000100.1 GCA_903889655.1 uncultured Alphaproteobacteria bacterium
AGAAGCCCGCTGCCAAGAAGACGGCTGCGAAGAAGCCCGCTGCCAAGCGGAAGCCGGCTGCAAAGAAGTAATGACTGATACTCGCCGGCCTGCCGCAATCGCTGCGGCAGGCAAGCGCTCCGCCACGAAGGCCTCTCCCGCAGAGCGGGGTAGGCCGAAACCGATCGAGCTCTACTACTGGCCGACGCCAAACGGCTGGAAGATTTCGATCATGCTGGAGGAGTGCCGGCTGCCCTACGTGGTCAGGCCGGTGAATATCGGAGTTGGCGACCAGTTCAAGCCATCCTTTCTGAGGATAGCGCCGAACAATCGGATGCCAGCCATCGTGGACCCGAACGGTCCAGGGGGAAAACCGATCTCGATTTTCGAGTCGGGGGCAATCCTTCAATATCTCGGCCGGAAGACGGGGAAGTTCTACCCGTCGAGTGAACGGCAGAGAGTTGAGGTCGACCAATGGCTGTTCTGGCAGATGGCCGGGCTTGGCCCCATGGCGGGTCAGGCCCATCATTTCCGACAGTACGCTCAAGAGAAGTTACCGTATGCGATCGACCGCTATACAAACGAAGTGAACCGGCTTTATGGCGTCATGAACAGACGCCTCAAGGACCGCGATTACCTCGCCGGGCGTTACTCGATCGCCGATATGGCTTGCTGGTGCTGGGTCGTACCCTACAAGAACCAGGGTCAGCAGCTTGAAGACTTTCCCCGCCTCAAAGGCTGGTTCGAACGGGTTGGCGCCCGGCCGGCAGTCAAACGAGGCTTCTCCCTCGGACGCGAATTGCGTCAGGGAACGTTAGGGGACAAGACCAAAGAAGCCGAACAGGCGCGTAAACTCCTGTTCGGGCAACGCGCACGATAAAGGGCGGACTTAACGTCTCGCCCACCTATGCTAGACTTACAGCGTGTCCGACAACGGGCACGCTGTTTGCTTTTGTGGGCACCGCCATGTGGACGGGATATGGCGGACCGGACGCGGGAGAGATCCGATGTTTCGTACTGCGATGAAGGTAGCCGGAGCTTCGGTTCTGATGGTCTGCGTGGTCGCCGGTGCGGCGGGGGCGGAAGAGATCACCGGCAGCGGCACGCTGGTGATGAAGGATCACTTCCACACACAGACGGAATGGGGCACGGGCCTCACGCTGCCGCGCCCCGGCAAGATCACCCGCGTCATGGACGGCACCTACGGCTTCATGATCAAGAACGCCAAAGGCGAGGAGGTTGCGAACTTTCTCGACCCTCAGCAGGCGGTCGGGATGAAGCTCGCCGCAGGCACCTATGAGCTCGACCCTTATGTCTGCACACGCCATCGGCATCATCACGTCGAAGTGACCGCCGAATATTGAATTTCCTCCGCCGACAGGCCGATGCCGCCCCGGCGCGCGTTGCCGGGACGCATGGACCGTTGCATTCTCTCGTCAGGCAGCCGGGTCCAGGGGCCGAGCCCCGCGACGACACCGGATATCAAGGGAGCGCGACGCGATGATCGATCTTTATACATGGACGACACCGAACGGCCGTAAGGCCTCGATCATGCTGGAGGAATGTGGCCTCCCATATACGGTGCATCCGGTGAATTTCGGCAACAACGAACAGTTCACGCCGGAATTCCTCGCGATCAATCCGAACAACCGCATTCCCGCGATCGTCGATCACGAGGGCGATGGCGGACCGCTCGCGGTTTTCGAGTCCGGCGCGATCCTGATCTACCTCGCAGAGAAAACCGGAAAGTTTCTCGCGCCCAAGGGACGCCAGCGCGCTATCGCTCTCGAATGGCTGATGTGGCAGATGGCCGGTGTCGGCCCGATGTTCGGCCAGCTCTTTCACTTCATGACGGCGGCGCCGGAGAAACTGCCTTACGCGATCGAGCGCTACACGAACGAGGCCGCGCGTCTCGTGAAGGTGCTGGAGAAGAGGTTGGGCGAGGCGCAATACATGGGTGGCGACTATTCGATTGCCGACATGGTGACTTATCCCTGGCTTGCGCCGGCGATCGATCTCATCGCGGGTGCGAAGCCCGATGTGGTCGGGGAGGCCGCGAATATCCGTCGCTGGCTTGACGATGTCGGCGCTCGTCCGGCGGTGCAGCGCGGCATGAAGGTGCCGGGCTTTCTCGGCTGAGGCTGCCCGCCTCGAAAGATTCAGACCGCCTCATACGCAACTCTTTGGCAAATGCCGCGTTAACCATTTTTTCAGTGGGGCAATGGAATGCTCCTCTGGGGCAAGGGACTCCTTGCAGTTGAACTGGCGGCGCCGCGTGGGCTGATATGGCGGGCCGCCATTTTGAGGAGGTTGGGCAATGGCTCGCGTGCAGCACGAGGTGCTCCAGGAGAGCGAGCTTGCGGCGGAAGGCGGCAAGTGCGACGCGCTCTATGAGCTTGGATTGATCTATTCGACCGGCAACGGTGTCGATGTCGATCTGGTCACCGCGCATAAATGGTTCAATCTCGCCGCGATGCGCGGCAGCGAGGCTGCGCGCTCTTATCGCGCCGAACTCGCCCGCGAGATGCAGCCGCAGGAGGTCGCCGAGGCTCAGCGTCAGGCGCGCGAGTGGCTTGCCACCCACTGAGAACCGGCCTCTTCATTCGTTCGTATCGTTCGTTGCAGATGACAGCCGATAGCCTTGCGCTTATGTTGCGCGCGAATTCAAGCCGCGAGCGACAGGAAGCGTGATGGCCGACGCCGTCGAAGATCTCATCCAGATTCTCAACCTCGAGCAGATCGAGGTGAACCTTTTCCGGGGCCACAGTCCGGACGCAAGCTGGCAACGCGTCTTCGGCGGGCAGGTGATCGGGCAGGCGCTGGTCGCCGCCTATCGCACGGTCGAAAACCGCGTCTGCCATTCGCTCCATGCTTATTTTATCCGGCCGGGCGATCCGAAAATTCCGATCCTCTATGAAGTCGACCGTTCGCGCGACGGCACCAGCTTCACGACGCGCCGCGTCGTCGCCATCCAACATGGCAAGCAGATATTCAATCTCGCGGCGTCGTTTCAGGTGCCGGAGCAGGGCTTCGAGCATCAGGTCCCGATGCCCGACGTGCCACAGCCGGAAGACCTGCCGAGCGAGCGGGAACTGCGCAAGGCGATCGAGGACCGGCTGCCCGAAGCGATCCGCAAGCATTTCGCGCGGCCCCGGCCGATCGAGATCAAGCCGATCAACCCGCAGGATTATATCGACCCCGCGCCGATGGAGCCGTTCCAGAACGTCTGGTTCCGCGCCCGCAAGGAAGTCGGCGACGACATCGCCTTGAACCAGTGCATCCTCGCTTATGCGTCCGACATGACGCTGCTCGATACCGGGCTCCGCCCGCATGGCGTGAGCTGGGTTTCGGGCAAGCTGCAATCCGCGAGCCTCGACCACGCGATGTGGTTTCACCGGCCCTTCCGGGTGAACGACTGGATGCTCTATTCGCAGGACAGCCCCAGCGCCTCCGGCGCCCGGGGGTTCAACCGGGGCAGCATCTATACGCGGGACGGTGGGCTCGTCGCTTCGGTCGCCCAGGAAGGCCTGATCCGCTACCGCGGATGAGGATTTGGGCGCCTTTTCGGGCCGGAAACGGGCCGATATGGGAGTTCGCCCTTGATGCCGCCCTCAATCTTGGGCATACACGGGACCAACGGAGACGTGGCCGAGAGGCTGAAGGCGACGGTTTGCTAAACCGTTATACGGTGTAAAGCCGTATCGAGGGTTCGAATCCCTCCGTCTCCGCCATTCCCTTTTTGCAAAACCTTACATTCCATCCATGAGCGGCCGAAGCGAGCAATCGGGGCTGGAAATCCGTTCGCATGCGCAATATCTCCGGGCTGCGGCATCGGGTATGATGTCGCACCGGTCTTCGTCAGTCGGATTTTCCGGAATATGGCTTTGTGTCGGTGCCGCCCATGCGAGGGCGGTGCGCCGATGAGGGTGTCGTGTTGTGTTGAAGCGTAACGAGGCTGCGGTCGTCGCCCGGGAAAGGGCAGAGGGATCGGAATCCGCCCGGATCTTCGCCACCGTCTCCTTCACCTTCATTTGCTATCTGACCGTCGGATTGCCGCTCGCGGTGATCCCGCCATTCGTCCACGACCGTCTCGGTTATGGCGCCGTCCTCGCCGGGCTTTCGATCAGCGTTCAATATGCGGCGACGGTGTTGAGCCGCTCTCAGGTCGGACAGATGGCCGACACGCTCGGGGCGAAGCTCACGGTGCTGCGCGGTCTCGTGGCCTGCGGCGTTGCCGGCATTTTCGTGCTGGTCGCGGCGCTGGCGGTCGAAATACACGGAGCGAGCCTCGGCTTCCTGCTGGCGAGCCGGCTCGCGCTCGGTGTCGGCGAGAGCCTTGTCGGCACGGGGGCGATTGCCTGGGCCATTGGCAGCGTCGGTCCGCATCAGACGGCGCGCGTCATTTCCTGGAACGGCATCGCGACCTATGGCGCGCTTGCGCTCGGCGCCCCGCTGGGCGTTTTGCTGGCGGCGCAGTTCGGTTTCGAAAGCGTCGGCATCGTCACCATTCTTCTCGGCGTGCTCGGTTTTGTACTGGCGCGGCGAAGAACGCCGTCGCCGATCCTTGAAGAGAAGAAACTTGACTTCCGGGCGGTACTCGGCCGCGTCGTTCCCTACGGCACCGTTCTCGCGTTGGGCGCGACGGGCTTCGGCGTCATCGGAAGTTTCATCACGCTCTTCTACAGAAGCCGCGACTGGAGCGGCGCGGCCTTCTCGTTGAGCATGTTCGGACTTTTCTTCGTCGCGGCTCGTGTGCTCTTTGCCAACAGCATCAATCGCTATGGCGGGTTTCGCGTTGCGATCCTGTCGCTCTCCGTCGAATGCCTGGGCCTCGTCACGCTCTGGTATGCGGCTTCGCCGATCGCGGCGATGGTCGGCGCGGCGCTCACCGGTTTTGGATTTGCGCTCGTCTTCCCGTCGCTCGGCGTGGTGGCGATCGGCCGCGTTCCGCCGCAGAACCGCGGCGCGGCGATCGGCGTCTATTCCGTCTTCGCCGATATCGCGCTTGGCATCACGGGCCCCGTCGCCGGCTTTGCCGCGGGACACTTCACCTATGCAGCGCCCTTCATGTTCGGCGCCATCGCGACCGCACTCGGCGTCACGCTGACGATGGGGCTTTATCTCCGGGAAAGACTGGCCTGATCGTCTCTATCGTTGGCTGACGAAGACGTGATTGCCGATGCGGGTCGTTTCCCGCTGGGCCTCGGCCCATGATGGCGGGCCTTTCGTAAATTCGAGTACGGAATAAAAAGAGGTCGCGCCACCGGTCAGATCCTCCTTGCCGCCGGCGGTGAGCCTGTCGGCGAGGAGGGCGGCGGATTTCCAGCCGCGCGTCGAGCCGATCGCCACTCTCTTGCGCGAGACGCGATGCGTCCAGCCGAACTGCCCGCGCTCATAGACCACATCGCAGACCGTGGCGCCGGCGGGTCTTTCCCGCAGTCGATTGAGCACGACATGTCCGACCGCCGTCATGCCGTCTTCGCCTTCGCCATGCGCTTCGTAATACATCGCCGCGACGAGACAAGTGCGATCCTTGCGCGAGAGCCGGACCGGCGGCGAGAGGGGAATGATTGCCGCCTCGGCGGCGGGTGATGCCATGGCGGCATCGGGCGCGGGCGGCTCGTTTCGCATCGGCGGACGTGCCGATACGCGCGGCGCCAGCGAGGCCGTTTCTCCGATCGGATGCGGAGCGGCGCAGGCCGCCGCAACCGAACCGGCGAGCAGGGTGATCAGTAGAGACACACAGCGGCGCATTGGTGGCTCGGTTCCTCGGTCTGCCGGAGCGGCGGCGGATTATGCAATCTGAACGTGGACTCTAATAGTCGACAATTGCGCCGAGATGTTGCACATGAGCCGTATTGGCGGGAAGGACGGCGGATTTTCGCGCCTGTATGTTACGACTACCCAAATTGGTTACATAACTCGACATGTCCGCCTCATCGGTGGTGTTTAAATCCTGCGGGTCATCAAGCCGGGACGAAACCAATGCTTGAACGGGAAATAGGAGCGGCGCTGCGCATCGCGCGCGTCGAAAAGGGACTCTCCATCGCGGAGGTTTCGAACCGGCTTCATCTCAAGGAAGCCTATGTCGAAGCCATTGAAGAAGGCGAGAGCGAAGAACTTTTCCCGCGCTCCTACCTGATCGGTTTTCTACGCAGCCTTGCACGGATGCTCGATCTCGATGTGGGCGCCGACATCGACGCGCTGTCGCAAATGCTGCGGGAAGAACGCGAGCTCGCACTGGCGGCGATACCTCTGCCGGAGAGTGGCGGCTGGCGACCGAGCCGTGGACATTTCGCCACGTTCGCCGGTGTTCTGCTGTTGCTCGGCGCGGTCGTCTTTTTCGGGCGCTCTTCGGATGCGCCGATCGCGACGCCTCTGACCGCCGACGAAATGATTGCGGACCTCAAGGCGCAACGTCGTCTTGTTGTCGCGCCCGCACCGGCTCATGAGGAAAATGCCGCTGTGGCCGTCAGCCCGGTGGCCGCGGTGGAGCCGCCGAAGGCATCACCGGCCGTTATGCAGCCGCCGACGCTGACGCGGATGCAGGCACCCGTTGCGGCGGCCGCGCCGGCTCCAACCCCGCCTTCAACTCCGACTGCTGAAATAGCGTCGGTGCAAACGCCATCCGCTCCACCCGCTGCAATCCCGGAAGCCGCGCCCGCCGCTCCTGCAGTGACGAACGCGACGCCGGAACCGCAGGCGGCCGAGACGAAGACCGTCGCCGATCGCGGAGACGAACAGACGAAGGTCGTGGTACGCGCGGTCTATCTGCGCGAAAGGCCGACGAACAACAGCGAGCGCCTCGGCACCGTCGCTCGTTGTACGCGGGTCACCGTCGAGCAGGTCGACATGCGTTCCGGCTGGGTCGAGATCAGCGACCGCTCCGGGACGGGCTATGTCCACCGCGCCTTCCTCGGCGACGCGACGCCGGCTTGCGGCTCTGCGCCCGCGGAACATTAGCGGGCCCATCTATTTGCTCCTCCGCCTCCGATGCGGGTAAGCTCGCGGCACCGAGCCGGAGGGACGATTCATATGCTGGGATTGATGAGGGGCGGGCTGGCGCTTGCCGGGGCAGCGCTGGTACTGGCGGGATGCACCGCGGAACTCGGACCTGCCGAGGGCTTCAATACGCCGGAAGCGGTCGGCGAATTGCCGCAGAACTACAAGACGATGTCGGAAGAATGGGTCCGCGCGTCGATCAAGAACCCTGGAACGACGATCGTCGTCGGCCAGCCGGGACCGGAAGTGGCAAGCTGCAACATCAGCGTTCTCGGCAAGCATTTCGGCTGGATGGTGCCCGTGCGCTATGCCGTCGACGACGGTTGCGGCGACTGCAACGGCGAAAAGACGATCTATCTCTGGTTCAATCAGGGCCGTATCGACCGGATGTCGCATTTCCCGGATCAGTGCTGAGGTTTCGGTCGATCGGCTAGCCGCCGGCAGCCGTTGCGGCGGGATCGGCCTGGCGGTCGGCGCGCTCGTCGGGCTTCGAGACGCGGGCGAGATTAAGCGCCGTATTGATCAGCGCGACGTGGGAGAAGGCCTGCGGGAAATTGCCGACCATGCGGCCGAGTTTCGGATCGTATTCTTCGGCGAGAAGGCCGACATCGTTGCAGAGGCCGATCAGCCGCTCGAAGAGCCGATGCGCGTCGTCGAACCGGCGCTGCATCAGATAGGCGTCGACCAGCCAGAAGCTGCAGGCAAGAAAGGCGCCTTCGCCCGGAGGCAGACCGTCGAAGGCTTCTTCGGTGTTGTAGCGGCGCAGGAAGCCGTCGGCGAGCAGGTCGCGCTCGATATGGGCGATGGTACCCTGGATGCGATGATCCTCCGGCGGCAGGAATCCGACAGCGGGCATCAGGAGCAGGCTTGCATCGAGCGTTTTCGAACCGAAGGCCCGAACGAACGTGCCCCGCGCGGAATCGTAGCCGAGGCGGCAGACCGTCTCGTGAATCTCGTCGCGCACGGCACGCCAGCGGTCGAGTGGGCCTGACAGGCCGAAGGCCTCGATGCTCTTCACGCCCCTGTCGAAGGCGGTCCAGGACATGACCTTCGAATAGGTGAAATGCTGCGGGCCGCCGCGCGTTTCCCATATGCCGTTGTCGGGTTCCTTCCAGATCGTTTCCAGATGGTTGAGAATTTCGCATTGCAGGTCCCAGTCCGCGCCGAGCGCTTCGAGGCCGCCGCGCCGCGCCTGATGGAGGGCGTCCATCAGTTCGCCATAGACGTCGAGCTGCAACTGGTTATGCGCGGCATTGCCGATGCGGACCGGGACCGAGTTTTCGTAGCCGGGCAACCAGGGCACCTGCCATTCGGTCAGCCTGCGTTCCCCGGCGATGCCGTACATGATCTGCATCTGGTCCGGACTTCCGGCGACCGCGCGCATCAGCCAGTCGCGCCAGGCGCCGGCCTCCTCGTAGTAGCCGCCTTTCATCAGGCAAAGCAGCGTCAGCGTCGCGTCGCGCACCCAGCAGAAGCGATAATCCCAGTTGCGCTCGCCGCCGACCTGCTCTGGCAGCGAGGTGGTGGGCGCGGCGACGATGCCACCGGTGGGGGCATAGGTCAGTGCCTTGAGCGTGATGAGCGAACGGATGATGACGTCGTCCCAGCGGCCGGTCGTCGAACATTTTGCCGACCAGTCGTGCCAGAAGGCCTCAGTCTCGCCGAGCGCCGTCGGCGCATCCAGCGGCTCTGCAATGGGTATGTGCGAAGCCTGATAGGAGAGGACGAAAGGCACAACGTCGCCAGCGCCGACGGTAAAGCGAGCCACCGTCTTGATATCCTCTCCATGGACCTCGGCGGGCGTCCGCAGCAGGATCATGTCGGGGCCGGCGACCGCACGCAGAGTGCCGTCCTCGCAGCGGCTGACCCATGGAACGGTGGCGCCGTAGCCGAAGCGGATGACGAGTTCCATGCACATTTCGACGCTGCCGCGCTCGCCCTTGACGATGCGGACGATGTCCGAGGTGGCGCGCCGCAACGGCATGAAGTCCGTGAGCGTGACCGCGCCGCTTTCCGTCTCGAAGCGGGTTTCGAGAATGAGGGTCTTGTCGCGATAGCGACGGGATGTCTGGGTCGTCGCGCCTTTGGGGGCGATCAGCCAACGGCCATGTTCTTCGTTGCCGAGCAACTTCGTAAAACAGGCATCGGAATCGAAACGCGGCCAGCAAAGCCAGTCGATGGAGCCGTCGCGCCCCACAAGCGCGGCCGTCTCGCAATCGCCGATGAGGGCATAATCCTCAATGCCCGCCATGGCCGTCCCGCACATCGGTTTCGCCATCTTCTTCCGCCATGAAATCGATGATGACCTTCACGTCGTCGCTGTGACGGACGAGGGCGTCGCGCCAGTTCGCCAGAGGGACACGGCGGCTGATGAGGCGTTGGAGCCAGTCCCGATCGGCTGCGGCGAGGGCGACGGCAGCGGCCTCGTAATGTCGGCGGTTGGCATTGACTGTGCCGAAGACCATCTCGTTTTCGAGAACGAGCGAACGGTTGAGAGCGCCCATATCGATGTCGATGCGGCGTCCGCCGGAGGAAACGCCTGCGAGACAGACGATGCCGCCGGCGCCGATCCCGTTCATGACGTCGATGATGACGGGCGAAGCGCCGGTGCATTCGATGACGATATCGGGTGAAAGGTCCTTCAGCGCCGCGATGTCGCCGGAATGATAGGTGGCGCCGAGGGCGGTCACGATATCGGGCTTGGGCCCGTCCACAGTGCGGTCGAAGACGTGCACGTCGAGTTGCCGTTGCACGCCGAGAAGCGCCGCCAGCAGCCCGACGGGACCGGCGCCGGTAACGAGCACGCGATGCGGCGCCCATGACGCCGTGCGGGCGCCCGCCAGCATCACCTGTTCCCAGGCCTTCGCGACGATGCTGGTGGGCTCGAGAAGGACGCCCAGAATGCCGAGCGTCGGATCGACCTTTACCGCGAAGCTGGATTCGATGCGGAATTGCTCGGAGCAGAAGCCGTTGCGGCTTTTGATGCCGCGTTCGGTATAGAGCCCGTTGCGGCACATGTCCCACTCGTCGATCGCGCAGGCATTGCAGGGAACGGGATCGGGGCGGCGGACGATGCCGACGACGAGATCGCCCGGCAGAAAGCCGGACTCGGGCGGTGCCGCCTCGACCCGGCCGAGCGACTCATGGCCGAGGATGAGGCGCGAGGCGCCGTCGGGCGCCCAGCCGTAATCGCCCTCGAGTATTTCGTGATCGGTGCCGCAAATCCCGATGGCGAGGCACTGCGCAAGAATGTCGCCTTCGGCCATCGGCGGCTCGGGCAAATCTTCCAGCCGGGCGGAATCCTTCTGGCCGGGCGTGACGGTCAATGCACGCATCGTCTCGCTCACATAATGGGGGGTGAGATATCGGAGGGCATATCGGTAAAACGGCCGATGATGCCCTTCGTTCCGCCCGATTCATTACGCGAATGAGAGGGTCAGACCTCCGCTTCGATCTCCGCGAGCTCCGCCTCTTCGGCTTCGATCGCCTGATGATCCTCGGCGATCAGCATGTACATCGCCGGCACCACGAAAAGCGTGAACAGCGTGCCGATCGCGAGGCCCGTCGCAATGACGAGGCCGAGGTTGAAACGCGACACCGCGCCGGCGCCGCTCGCAAGGATGAGCGGCAGCACGCCGAGCACCATGGCGGCCGTGGTCATCAGGATCGGACGGAGACGAATACCGGTCGCTTCCTCGATGGCTTCGCGTTTCGATTTGCCTTCGGCCTGAAGATTGTTCGCGAACTCGACGATCAGAATGCCGTGCTTGCTGATAAGGCCGATCAGCGTCACGAGACCGACCTCGGTATAGATGTTGAGGCTCGCGCCGCCGACGCCGAGGCTGATGAAGATCAGCGCGCCGCAGAGCGACATCGGCACGGTGATCAGGATGATGACCGGGTCGCGGAAGCTTTCAAACTGCGCGGCGAGCGTCAGGAAGATGATGACGAGGGCAAAGAAGAAGGTGATGAGGAGGGCGCTGCTCTCCTGCACGAACTGGCGCGACTGGCCGCCGAAGTCGATGGTATAGCCGGGCGGGAGGGTCTTGCCCGCGAGGTCGCGCAGGTAGTTGAGTGCATCGCCCGTCGTGATGCTCGGGCTCGGCACGCCGGTGATCGTCGCCGAATTGAGCTGCTGGAAGTGATTGAGCGATTCCGGAATCGTCTTGATCTCGATATGCGCGACCGTCGACAGCGGGATCGAGGCACCCGAGGCCGACCGGATGTAATAATTCGTGAGCTGGTCCGTATTGAGGCGGAACTGCTGCTGGACCTGAGGAATGACCTTGTAGGAGCGGCCGGACAGGCTGAAGTAATTCACGTAGCCGCCGCCCAGCATCGACGACATTGCAGCGCCGACATCGGTCATGGTGAGGCCCATATCCGCGACCTTGTCGCGGTCGATGACGATCCGGCCCTGCGGCTTGTCGAATTTGAGGTCGGTATCGAGGAACATGAAGTTGCCGCTCTTCTGCGCGGCGGCGAGGAAGTCCCGCGAGACCTGGTCGAGCCGCTCGAACGGCTCCGTCGTCTGGATGACGAAGTCGACCGGCAGGCCGCGCGCGCCGGGCAACGGCGGTGGCTGGAAGGCAACCGCGCGGACGATCGGAATGCCGCTCATCTGCTGCTGCAATTCATTTTGCAACTGGGTGGCCGTCTTGGAACGCTCGTCCCAGGGAATGGTGACGAGGCCGGCGATGGACTGCGTTGGCAGAACCATCTGGAAGACGTGATCCGTCTCCTTGTGGCTTCGATAGAGCTTGTAGACCTCGGCCTGGCCGATCTGGCGCTGCGCCAGTGTCGCCGTGGGCGGCGCGGTGATCATGCTGATGACGATGCCCTGATCTTCCTGCGGGGCGAGCTCGGTCTTGGCGAAAGACCAGAAGACGTAAAGGCTGCCGACGACAATGACGGCGAAAACCACCACCACGGAAATCTGTTCCAGGCTCGAATGCAACGCGCGCGCATAGCCCTTGCGCAGGCGTTCGAAGCGTTCGTCGATAAAGGCGACGATGCGCTGCTCCCAGTCGCCGCGCTCGGAGTCGTGCGGCTTCAGGAATCGCGAGCACATCATCGGCGAAAGCGTGAGCGCAACCACCGCGGAGACGGTCACGGCGCCGACAAGCGTAAAGGCAAACTCGGTGAAGAGCGCGCCTGTCAGGCCGCCCATGAAGCCGATGGGGATGTAAACCGCAACGAGCACCACGGTCATGCTGATGATCGGCCCGCTGAGTTCGCGGGCTGCGAGAATGGATGCCTGTAAAGGTCGTTGCCCCTCCTCGATGTGGCGGTTGACGTTCTCGACCACGATGATGGCGTCGTCGACGACGAGGCCGATGGCGAGCACCAGCGCAAGCAGGGTGAGCAGATTGATCGAGAAGCCGAGCACCAGCATGAAGGCGAAGGCGCCGATCAGCGACAGGGGAATGGCGAGCGTCGGGATGAGCACCGATCTCGGCGAACCGAGGAAGGCGAACACGACGAAGGTCACGATGACCAGCGCTTCGACCAGCGTGCGGACCACTTCGTTGATCGAGCTGTTGACGAATTTCGTTGCGTCATAGGCGATGGCGCCATGCAGTCCCGCCGGGAGCTGCGACTGGATGTCGGGGAAGACGTTGCGAACGCGCTTCATGACATCGAGCAGGTTCGCGGTCGGAGCAACCTTGATGCCGATCTGGACGGCGGGCTTGCCATCGAAGCCGGCGACCGATTCATAATCTTCCGCGCCGAGCGTCACATTGGCGACGTCCTGCAAACGGACCGAAGCGCCGCCTGAATTCTTGACGATGAGGTTCCGGAATTCATCGAGCGAATGCAGGTCGGTCGATGCCGTCAGGTCGAACTGTACCATCTGGCCCTTGGTCGAGCCGACGGCCGAAAGAAAATCGTTGCGGCTGAGCGCCGTCGAAATGTCGGTGGCGGTCAGACCGTAGGCGGCGAGCTTGTCCGGGTTCATCCAGACGCGGAGCGCGAAACGCTTTTCGCCGATGAATTCGGCCTGCTGCACGCCTTCGACCGCCTGCAGTTTCGGCACGACAACGCGAAGCAGATAATCGCTGATCTGGTTGGTCTCGAGAACGCTGCTGGAAAAGCCCATATACATGGAGTCGATCGTCTCGCCGACGGCGATGCTGATGACCGGTTCCTGTGCCTCGGGCGGCAACTGGTTCTTGACCGCATTGACCTGAGTGCTGATTTCGGTGAGCGCCTTGGAGGAGTCGTAGTTCAGGCGAACCTGCACCTGAATCTGCGACAGACCCTGAAGGCTGGTCGACGTCATGTAGTCGATACCGTTCGCCTGGGCGATGGAGGCCTCGAGCGGCGTCGTGATGAAGCCGGCGACCACGTCGGCGCTGGCGCCGAAATAGGTCGTTTGGACGGTCACGACGGCGTTTTCGGTGCGCGGATATTGCAGCACTGGCAGCAGGGAGACCGAACGCAGGCCGAGCACGAGGATGAGCAGGCTCACCACCGTCGCGAGGACGGGGCGCCGGATAAAGATGTCCGTGAAGTTCATTGGATACTCCGGCCTACTTGTCCTGCACGATGGGGGCGGCGTCGTTCGGCAGCTTCACGCTATTGTCGATGACGACGTGAGAGCCGTTCCGGAGCTTGATCTGTCCGGCCGTGACGACTTCATCGCCTTCCTTGATCCCTTTCAGAATCTCGATCTGATCGCCGCGCGTCTCACCCGTCGTGACGAAGCTCTGCTCGACGACGAGCGTCGGCTTGCCGTCCGCGCCGGCTTCGCCCTTCTTTACGATGTAGATCGACTGACCGTAGGGATTGTAGGTGATCGCGGTCTGCGGAAGCGTGAGGACGTCCTGGTCGCCGCCGGTGACGATCGTCACCGAGCCGAACATGCCGGGCAGCAGCTTGCGATCGGGGTTGGAGAGCTCGGCGCGCACCGAGACGTTCCGCGTCTGGGCGTCGAGCTTGGGATCGAGAGCGGAGATTTCGCCCGTAAATGTCTCACCGGGAAACGCATCCGTCGTCATCGTGACCTTCTGGCCGGGTTTGACGAGGTGGACGGCCTGCTGCGGAAGGGAGAAGTCGATGTAGATCGGATCGAGAGACTGGAGCGTCGTGACCTTGGTGCCCGGGCTCAGATATTGCCCGACGTCGACGAGCCGGATGCCGACACGCCCGGCGAAGGGGGCCGTGATCCGCTTCTTTTCGACGAGAGCCTGCTGCGCGGCGACCTGCGCCAGCGCGCTTCTGTAGGTGGCGATGGCGTTGTCGAGCGAGGCCTGGCTGACGGCATGCGTCCGGACGAGTTCCTTGTTGCGCTCATAGGTGAGGCGCGCGAGTTCGGCCGAGGCCTTCAGCGCGTTCAGGTTTGCCACGTCGTCGTCGTCGACGAGCTGAAGCAGAACGTCGCCCGCTTTCACGTCTTCGCCGGATTTGAAGGGAACATCGGCCACGATGCCGGCAAGCTGCGGGGCGATGTCGGTGCCGCGGACCGCCCGCAGGGAACCGACCGCCTTCAGGGTCGGGCTCCACTGGGAACGGGCGACGGTGGTGGCGGAAACCGTTTCGGGGTGGCCGGTCATCGAGGCCATGTATTTCTGGATCATCATGCCCATGAACAGCTTCCAGCCGATGAAGCCCGCGAGGATGACGGCGACAATGGCGAGCATGAAAACCATGCGTCTGGTCATGGACTTCTCCGAAACGATTTCAGCTAAGGTTACAGGAATCGGGGGCGGGCGTCAGAGGCGAGAGCGCAGACCGATATAGGTAACAGATCGGCCCACTAAAAGAAGCAAGGCGCCTTTACTAAGGCTGGGGCAGGCTGCGAGCAAGAGTTAGAAAAGAAATTGGGCGGGCGGAAGCATGATTGCCATCAATTTACTAGTGTTTCTGCAGTTTGTCGGCATTGCAGCCTTCGCCGTTTCCGGGGCGCTGGTCGCCGGTGAGCGGGAAATGGATTGGTTCGGAGTGGTTGTGCTCGGGGTCATCGTTGCCGTGGGCGGCGGCACCATCCGCGACATGATGCTCGGCGCGACCCCGGTTTTCTGGATTGTCTCTCCGTGGTACGTGGCGGTGGCGTCGGTTTTCGCCCTTGCCACAATCCCACTGGCCCGATGGGGGATCGAGGTGCGCCGGCCGATGCTGATCGCGGACGCCATCGGGCTTGCGGTCTTTGCGGTGCTCGGCACCCGCAAGGCGCTTGAAATGGGAACATCCGGCCCGGTCGCGGTCATCATGGGCGTCGTGACGGGGGTCTTCGGCGGCGTGATCCGCGACGTGCTTGCCAACCGCACGCCGATCATCCTCAAGCGCGAGGTCTATGCCCTTGCGGCACTGGTCGGGGCGGCGCTCTTCGTGGTTTTTGCCCAATTCGAGGTGCCCGCGTCGCTCGATCTCTGGGGATCGATCGCCGTGGCCCTGCTGATCCGGCTGCTCGCGCTGGCGCGCCGCTGGTCGATCCCGACCTTCCGGATCGAGCCAGCGGAACCGGATTGAGAGGCCGCCAGGTTACTGCATGAACCAGCCGTGGCTGACCACGAGCGACTGGCCGGTCAGGGCATTGGAGGGGAAGCTCGCAAACAGCAATGCGACTTCGGCCACGTCCTGGACGGTGGTGAATTCCCCGTCGACCGTGTCCTTCAGCATGACTTTCTTGATGACGTCGTCTTCGGAGATGCCGAGTTGCTGCGCCTGTTCCGGGATCTGCTTTTCCACGAGCGGCGTGCGGACGAAGCCGGGACAGATCACATTGGCGCGTACGCCATGCGCGCCGCCTTCCTTGGCAACGACCTTGGCGAGGCCGATCAGCCCGTGCTTCGCAGTCACATAAGGCGCCTTCAGAAGCGAGGCTTCGTGTGAGTGGACGGAACCCATATAGATGACGCTGCCGCCGCGCCCGGAGGCGTACATATGCGGCAGGCAGGCCTTGGTGGTGAGGAACGCGCCGTCGAGATGAATGGCGAGCATCTTCTTCCACTCGGCGAGGCTGAATTCCTCCAGCGGATGAACGATCTGGACGCCGGCATTGCTGACGAGAACGTCGACGCCGCCCCAGGCCTTGACCACGGCGGCAACGCCGGCATTGACCTCGTCCTCCTTCGTCACATCCATGGCGACGGCCATGGCCTCGCCACCCGCGGCGCGGAAAGCCGCTGCCGTGGCCTCGGCGGCGGGCAAAGCGAGATCGGCGATGACCACCTTCGCGCCTTCGCGCACGTAGGTGGTCGCGATCTCCTTGCCGATGCCGCTGGCGGCGCCGGTGACGATGGCAATCTTGTCCTTGAGCTTCATGGGGGAACTCCTATTCGCTGAGATAGTCGTAAATCACTTCGCCGAGCCCGAGCGTCAGGTCGGAAAGAATATGCACCGCGCCGAGGACTTCGCGAACCGGCAGCAGGGCGACGGGCGCAAGCGCGTGATGGGCGAGCTCGAGTGCGGCGGGGCCTTCCCACGCGCCTTTGACGGTCAGGTCCTCGACGAAATATTGCACGAGCTCGAGGATGCGCGGCGAGCCGTCGACATGCGGAATGATCTTCAGCAGATAGTTCGGCGCCTTGAGCGTCTGCTCGATCGGTGCAATGTCGAGAGCGCGATGCTTGTAACCCATCGTGCCGGTCGCGACGCGAACCGGGCCGTAATCCAGCGTTCCGATATAGGTGTCGGCCGAAACGGACAGGCTCGGGCTCGCGAGCTTCTTCGGAAAGCCCCAGAGTTCGCGTCCGCCAGCAATCGGCGCGTCGTCGTTCAGATACATCGAATGAACGTAGCCGCCGCGCTTTCCCTTGAAGCTGACCGGAATGACCTGGCCCGATTCCGTGTAGTCGCCGAAGCCTGTCGAATCCGGCATCCGAATGAACTCGAATTTGACGATGGGCTCGACGATCTCAAGCGGCGCCGGCACGACAGCCTCCAGCGCCGCAAGATCGGTGCGGTAGGTGATGATCAGATATTCGCGATTGATGAAACGGTAGGGGCCGGGCGGGAAGGAGGGGCTCGTCAGCGGCATGGAATAGGCGCGGCGTTTGACTTCTGCGATGTCCATGCTCGGGGTCCTTTCAGTCTGTGGCGTCTCGCGTCAGATCGAAGATCGCGACACCCATCTTCGGTCGCGTGCGTTTTTTCCAGATCGCGTGGCGCAGCGTGCGGCGGACGTCGAACTGGCCGGACTGCCAGTGTTCCGTCACCGAAGTGCGCGAAAATTCGTAGTCCTTCGACTGGCTCTCGTAGTGCTTGCGGCGGTATATGAGGTGCACGATCGAAATGGCCGCCTTGTCATTCTCGGCGCGCAACTGTTCGACGTCGGGATCGTGCTCCAGGCTCTTCGGCAGCTTTGCCAGGAGATTGTGAACGGCCATCTGCGTCTTGTGGCGGCGGCGGATCATGTCGGTGTTGAGGCGCGTCCGGCTCGAATAGCGAATATCCTTTTCGCGCTCGGCGGCTTCCGCGAGCGTGCGCGGCATCTCGCCCCGCGCGCTGAAGAGGTCGACCTGGAAGATCAGGAGATCTTCATGAGCATCGGCGTCGAGCACATATTGCAGCGGCGTGTTCGAGACGAGGCCGCCGTCCCAGTAATATTCGCCCTCGATCTCGATCGGAGGAAAGCCGGGGGGCAGAGCGCCCGACGCCATGATGTGCTCGGGCCCGATCTTGCGTTCCGCGCTGTCGAAATAGACAAAATTGCCGCTGCGCACATTGACCGCGCCGACGCTCAGGCGCGTCCTGCCGGAATTGATGAGATCGAAATCGACGACGCTTTCGAGCGTCGCCCGGAGCGGCGCCGTATCGTAGAAGGACAGCGCACCCGGCGTTCCCGCGGGCTGGAGGAAGGATGGCGGAAAATACGGTTGGAAAAAGCCTGGAAGACCGAAGAAAGCCGCGAAGGCGGCGCTTGCCTCGTTGAAAAGGAACCGCGAATTGCTGCCGTTCAGCATCGGCTCCGCGACGAGATTGGACGATACATGCGACCAGAATTCGTGCAGCCGTTCGACGCGTTTTTTCGGCGGGTTGCCGGCGATGATCGCGGCATTGATGGCGCCGATCGAGATGCCGGAGACCCAGGTGGGTTCGATGCCCGCTGCCGCAAGCTCTTCATAGACGCCCGCCTGATAGGCCCCGAGCGCACCTCCGCCCTGAAGCACCAGCACCGGCACTTCGGTTGCGCGCACCTCGCTCGAAGCGGGTCGCGATGCGGATTTTGCGCGCGCCTTTGGCATGATCACCGGGAGATCGGGGGGGGGCGGGATCGAAAGATTGGCCGGGCGAAAGTGACAGACCATCATAATACGCATCGCGTGCGGCGCAATTGTGGCATCGCAACACGCGCATATTACATCGTGGTAACGAAGCCGTGATCGCTACTTCACATGCTTGCGGAAGTCTGGCTTGCGTTTTTCCTTGAAGGCGTTGGTGCCTTCGCGCGCTTCTTCTGTGTCGTAATAGAGCGCCACCGATTGCATGCCCATCGCGCCGATGCCCTTGATGTGGTCCGTATCGGCATTGAAGGAGCGCTTGGCAATGGCGATCGCGGTCGGGCTCTTTTCCAAAATCTCCGCGCACCAGCGCGCGATTTCGGCGTCGAGTTCTTCAGGTGGAACGACTGTGTTGACGAGGCCCATGGCGA
>CAISYL010000101.1 GCA_903889655.1 uncultured Alphaproteobacteria bacterium
CGTGCAAACTCGAAAAGATCAAGAGCGGTCGCCTCGATCTCGCTTTCCTGCCGCTCTGCGAAGTACCGGCGGGCATCGCGACGACAATGATCGCCTGCGAGGCGCTGGTGATCGCCTGCGCCCCCGACCATCCGCTGGCAGGCCGCAACAACGTACCTTTCAGCGCGCTGAAGGACGAACCCTTCGTGGATTTCGAACCGGATTGGGGCACGCGCCGGCTCGTCGACCGGAGCTTCGCCGAAGCCGCCATCGAGCGACATATCGCCTTCGAGGTCAGCGATCTCGACACTCTTCTCGAACTCGTCGCGCATGGCCTCGGCATTGCCATCGTGCCGGAGGCGATTGCGGAAGCGCAGGGCGGCAAGCTCGCCATCGCGCAGCTCGCCGGCCCCGAAATCTGCTGGGAACTCGTCGTCGCCTACAATGCGGGCGAAAGCGATGAGAAAGGTCCGGCCGACAGCGCGGCCAGATGTTTCTGGGATCTGCTGCCGAAGGATTTCGGGGAGAACATGGCCGCCGCGAGCTAGGCTCGTCCGGTCATTCCGCCAGCTACATCATCCCGAATGCAGGCACCCGCTCGGCCTCGCCGGGCGCGAAGACGAGCGCGGACCGGAACCCGGCCTCGTCGAGAAGCGGATGCAGGCTTTCCCGCTCGGCTTCCGGCAGCGCGGCGAACATCTGTTTCAGCCAGAGCCAGCAGGCGCGTTTGTAGGGCATCGCCATGCTGGTCAGCGTGACGCCGTCGACGGAGAACCGGACCAGCTTCTCACCTTCGGCCAGCGCCCGCGCATTCGCCAGCATCATCGGCAGAAAGGAGCGGCCTGCAAGGCGGACCAGCGCCTTCACCGCCTCGCCCGGCGTGCGCGTTGTCGCCCATTCGCCGTCATGTCCCGACAGATCGTCCGTGGACTGCACCCATTGGAAGGTGCGCACCGCCCGCTCGCGCAGGAGTCGCGAGGGCGTCGGGTCGACGACGAATTGCGACAGCATGCCGTAAAGACCGAAATCGGCGATCGAGGGTCGCTCGCCGAAAAGGAACATGCGCTGCGAAAGCCCCGTCTCCATGATGTCGAGAAAGGCCTTGTAGTGGTCTTCATAGACTTCGCGCGCCGCCTCGTTGCCGCCGCCGATAATGCTGCGCACCATCTGTTGCCGCGCAGAGAAGCGGCCGATGGCGGCGGCGAGCACGTCTTCGGAAACGGCGCCGAGCCAGCCATGCATCTGCCGCCGCGCGCAGAATGCGACGTCTTCGTCGGAGGTCCAGCGGAAGGCCATCAGCAGAACCGACAGCCACTCGTCGGCGAAATCGTCGATGAGCCGCGCCAGAAATTGCTCGGCAGGCGACGGCGGCAGAACGGAGCGCCCTGTATGCCGCTCTTCGAGCACATGGATGATGGGCGTCGAGTCGTTCCAGTAGGCGCCGTCGGGAAACTGCACCACCGGCAGCAGGCGCTTGCCCGTCGCCAGCAGCTCGCCATGCTTCGCATTGCCGTCGAAGCCGCCGAGCTGGATGACCCAATCATGCGGAATGCGCCGATAGCGCATCACGCCGCGCATCTTGTGCGAATAGGGCGATCCCGGCCCGGCGAGAATGCGATACCTGCCGGCCGTGTCCATGCGCCGATCCCCCGTCCGTTTATTGTTTTAATGGATACCATTAGCAGCGGGAGGGCGGAGTTTCAATGGCGGTGCTTCAAAACCCGAACATGTGATCGAGGCAGAAGCTCTTCTCGCCGTTGACGAGGCCGTGGAAACCGAAGAGGCGGCAGGTCGTGTCGCGGACGATGACATAGCCCGCGCCGCCCATGCTCTCGCGTTCTTCCTTCGAGAACATCTCGCTAAGACGCCAGAAGCGCGAGCCGCCGCAGGCGATCTCGATGGGTTTCTCAGCGATGGGCTTGCCTTCCGCATCATGCAGGATGAGCAGCGTCGAACTCTTCGCGTGCCATTGCGTCGAGGCCGGATAGATCAGGTGGCAGATCGTATCGAGGCCGGCGCCCTGAACCTCGTTGCCGATACGCAGGAAGAGCCGCGTCGTCAGCCCCGGCGGCTTGTTGGTGTAGGACTGCGGCTCGTCCTTGTAGATGACGGCGGTGTTGTAGATATGCGCGCCGAAGATCGTCTCGGCGCGGTGGCCGCTCGACTTCTGTTCGAAGCGGCCGAGCGCATGGAGCCAGCCGTCGCCTTCGCCACCCTCGCGGAAGTCGTAGAGAAGTTCGACATGGCCGTAGCCGGATGGAAGTTTCAGGCTCTCGTTCGCGATCCACTTCTCGACGTCGATCTCGACGCTTTCGCGGCGCTGGATACGGCCGAGATAACGCGATGCGACGCGCGATCCGTCGGCGTCGATCAGTTCGGCGCGGATCGGCAGCTCGTGCTGCTCCGTCGCCATCGGCGTCGGCAGCATGACGCTTGAGAACTCGGCGCGCGGCAGCACGGGCAGCGGCATGATGTAGCCCTTGCCCATGACCTCGGTGAGCGAGGCAAGCGCCGGGTTCGGCTTCAGATCCGTACGTTCGACATTGGCATGCGCGATGCGGCGCTGGCCTTGCGCACGCTTCACCTCGTAGCGCGGCCGCACGAAATAGCGGCCCGCGACGATCTCGACCTGATCGGGCCATTTCGCTTGTGGCAGAAGATCGTCGACGGAAATCGCCCGCGTCGCAAAGGGCGCGATCTCGTCCTCGAACCACGAGACGTCCTGCGCGCCCATGATGTTGAGGCCGACGGTGCGCGGCGGAATGGGCATCGGATGCGAATTCTGGATAAAGAGCGTCACGCTCTCGTCTTCCTCGCCCGCGGGCATGCCGGCATAGAAATCGGCGGGCCAGGCGTTGGCGTCATGCGAGCAGGAGAGCGCGCGGCCGCCCTCGCCATACATGTCGAGCGCGTATTTGACGACGTCGTGGCCCTTGATCCGGATCGCATGGATGAAGAGCGAGCCCGTGAAATCGCCAAGGCCGAAGCGATGGCGGACCTCCGAACTGTCGATGGCGAAGGGCGCGCCGGCGGCGGGCAGCGTCTCGCGCCATTCGGCGAGCTGTTCGCCGTCCTCGCCGAAAAGGCAGAGCCAGAGTTCCGGGTTCGCCGCGCCGTGAAGCGACCAGTAATTCGCGCTGGCGACGCGAGTATGGATGCCGTCCGCGCCCGCGCTCTCGCGCATCAGCGCGAAATTGGTCGCGAAATTCATAGGGTCGAGATAGTTCGCCCTGTTGGTCAGCATGTCGTCCGGGATGCGCGTCTCGTCGAGCGTCGCGATGCGCGCGCCCTTCGGAAAAAGATGCAGCATCGGCGCGAGAACCTTCTCGGCGTCGAAGAGCAGCACCAGCACGGCCTTCGCGCCCGACTTGCCGATGAGGCTCAGGGGCTTGGCATCATGTCCGAGGAAGGCGCCGACCAGATCTTCGACGCGCTGCACGTAATAGCCGCAGACATCAAGGCGCGAGAGATCGTAATAGGCGTGGAAATTGCCGATCGCATGGGTCGGATCGTAGATCGCGACGGGGCCCGCCTTGGCGAGATCGTCGATCAGCGCATGGGCCTTCGGCGCCGTCAGCGGATGGCCGAGCGCCTTGAACAGCGTCGCGCCGCCCGCATTGTTGCCGGGACGCCAGCCATGCGCGAGGTCGGCGTTCTTGAAGGTTTCGATTTCGAGCGCCATTACGCCTCTCAGGACGCGCGCGCGGCGACGCCGCCGAACGGATTGATGCGCTTCAGGAACATCGTGAAGCGGTGACGGCGTTGTTCATGTTCGACTACGGCCTCGTCGCGCACCCAGTTCATCTGGATCGCGCGGCGTGGGCCTTCGAAGGGCTCGTGCCCGTGCCACGAATTTTCCGACCGGCGGAAGACGAGAAGCGTGCCGCCATTGGGCGAGACTTCTTCCGCCGCGTCGTTGAGGTCGGTCGCGGAACGCAGGATGCGCAGGCGCCCGCCATCCTTGTCCCATTCCTGGTTCATGTAGAGCAGGACCGTGATGATCTTCGATTCCGTGTCGGTGTGAATCTTGCCGTTGTTGCGCCCGCAATTGCCGCGGATCGTGAACATGGTCGGCCTGTCGGAAAGATCGAGTCCGAACTTCTCCTCGATCGCCTTGCGGAATTCCGGGCCGTTCATCTCGTCGAGCAGTTGCTCGAAGGCGCCGTGAATGTCGAGTTCGCTCGGCGGAATCGAGCCGGTGGACGCGATTTGCGGGAAATCGGCCAGCACCTTCGCAAAAACTTCGGGCTTCACGAAATGCTCCACGACGAAATAGTCATAAGGCTCCCGCTTCAGCGGGGTCGCGCGCAGGGCATCGATATCGAGCAGGCTCATCGTCTGTCCTATCGGGACTGGTTAACGTCGTTTCCGCGTCGCGCCGCGAGACCGCGCGCGATCGCTTCGGCGATCTCATGGGTAGCATTTAATGGCTCATAACCCCAGCTTTCAAGCTGGCCGGCAAAAGGCCGCGCCGCGCCATGTTCATACATTCCGTCCAGAAACCGGCGGAACTTGGGGGAGCCGCCTTCGAGTTCGATGACATAGACGGGTTTGCCGGTCGATGCCGCCTCGCCGACCATGTTGACGGAATCGCAGGTGACGACGATGGCCTCGGCGCTGCCCAGAAAGCCGAAATAGGGGTTCTCGCCGGTGCCGTCCCACATCAGCGCAGGCTTGTCCTTCAGCGCCTCGCGGATAATCGACGATTGCGCCTCACCGGTCCGCCGCGAGGGCGTGACCATGAGCCCTGCATGGAAATGATCGGCGAGGCCCGCGAGCTGCGCGCCGACGCGCTGCGCCGTTTCTTCCGAAAACGTGTAGACGGCATTGGACCCGCCCAGCAGCACCGCGACGCGGGGATGCGGCAGATGTGCGATCTGCGGTTCGATCCGCGCGGCTTCCGCCTCGAGCTTCTCGCGTGTCAGGCGATGCGGCGAGGTCAGCGTCGAAAGCACATTCTCAGCCTTGAGCCGGTCATGCGCCGGCGCCCAGACGAAATCGAACTGTGCGGGTGAGACCTTCGGGTCTTGCAGCACCGCGACGAAGGTGCGCCCGCCGGACTTCCGCCGGATCATCCGGGCATAGGGGATCGACTGGCGGCCGGAGGCGATCAGGAGATCGGGCCAGGGCGGGCTGACGCCCTCTGCGGGCGCGGCCGGCCCCCAGGGCGCAATCCAGCGATGCGGCGCGCCGGGTTTCACGCGCTTCACCTCCGGCACGACGCCCAAAGCCTCGCAGATGCCCAGCGCCTGTACCTCGAACCCGGCCATGCCGTTGGTCAGAATCCAAGTTCTCATACCTCCCCCCTTGAGGGGGAGGTCGGATCGCGCTGGCGATCCGGGCGGGGGGGCTTCTTCGCGAGACTCTTTTCCGCGCTTACCCCCCTCCCAACCCTCCCCCTCAAGGGGGAAGGGCTTTTGATCGTTGGATGAGGGCGGCGTTTCGGTCATTTTCGTGCGCTGTTGAGCAATTTTATTGCTGAATTAAACCGGGCTTCAGAGTAAGTAAAGCCCGGCAAACCTCAACCCGGACGACATCATGAAACGCGTCAAACTGGACGCCATCGACCTCCACATTCTGACCGAATTGCAGAATGACGGGCGGATTACCAATGTCGAGCTGTCCGAGCGGGTGGGCATTTCCGCGCCGCCCTGCCTGCGCCGCGTCCGCGCGCTGGAAAAGGCGGGGCTGATCCGCGGCTATCACGCGGACCTCAACGGCAAAGCACTCGGCTTCGAGGTAACGGTCTTCGCGATGGTCGGGCTTCACAGCCAGGCGGAAGCGGATTTGAAAGCCTTCGAGGCGCTGGTCGGAAGCTGGCCGCTCGTCCGCGAATGCCACATGCTGAACGGCGACATCGACTTCATGCTGAAATGCGTCGCGCCCGACCTCGCGACCTTCCAGAATTTCCTGACCGAGAAATTGACGCCCGCGCCGAATGTCGCCAGCGTCCGCACCTCCCTCACTATCCGCCAGTCGAAGCACCTTCCGGGCGTACCGCTCGAAGCGCTGGAGACGGAGGAGGAGTAGGGCCTAGCCCGCAGGCGTCAGCCGCCGCCGGTAAAGATCGAACACAGCCTTCCACGCCTCTTCCGCCGCCGCCTCGTGATAGGTCGCGCGCTGCGGAAAACAGAAACCGTGATCGGTTTCCGGCAGGACGTCGAGACGATAAGCGACGCCATGCTCGTCGAAGGCGGATTTGATGCCGGGGATCACGTGATCCGGCACGAACCTGTCCGTCTCCGCGAAGCCGAAATAGATCTCGCCGGCGATCCGCGGCGCGAGGAGATGCGGCGAGTCCGGCTTGTCCGTCATGATGCCGACGCCGTAAAGCGACGCACCCGCCGCGAAGGCCTGCGGATAGGTGCCCATCGCCGAGACGACATATTGCCCGCTCATGCAATAGCCGATGCAGCCGCGCGGGCCGGGAAGCGCCGCGGGCGAGGCGTCGAGAAATGCCAGCAGCGGCTTCGTGTCTTCCATGACGAGCGCGTTGTTGAGCGAATTCATCGCCGCCGCCATGCGCGCGAGCTCTTCGGGCTCCGCCGGCAGGCTGAAGCGCTCCGTGCCGCGCCGGTAATACATGTCGGGCATCAGCACGAAATAGCCTTCGCGCGCGATCCGCCGCGCGAAGTCATAAAGTTCGTCGCGAATGCCGACGGCGTCCATGTAGAGGATCACGGGTGGAAACCGCCCGGCGCCGGGACGCACCGCGAAGGTCGGCATGAGGCCAGCGGAGGTCTCGATGCGCAGGGTTTCTTCGATCAAGCTGGCGTCCTCGCAGCAGGGCTTATCTGAACTCGATCTTCAGTATCTCGTAGCTCTTGCCGCCGCCGGGCGTGTTCACCTCGACCGAGTCGCCGACGGACTTGCCGATCAGCGCGCGCGCGATGGGCGAGGTGATGGAGACGCGGCCCTTCTTCACGTCGGCCTCGATCTCGCCGACGATCTGGTACTTCACTTCCTCGTCCGTGTCCTCATCGGCCAGCGTCACCGTCGCACCGAACTTCACGGTCGTGCCGGAGAGCTTCGATACGTCGATCACTTCGGCGCGGCTGATCTTGTCCTCGAGTTCGAGCACGCGGCTCTCGTTGAGGCCCTGCTGCTCTTTCGCGGCGTGATATTCGGCGTTTTCCGACAAATCGCCATGCGCGCGCGCCTCCGCGATCGCCTTGATGATGCGCGGGCGCTCGACGGACTTCAGAAATCTGATTTCGTCCTCCAAGGACTTGTAGCCCTCGGCGGTCATCGGAACTCGTTCCATGTCGGACGGTCTCTCTAAAAGTTGTCCCTGCCGGTCGATGTCGACCGGTCGGGGTCCGGCTCATGCCAATAAAAACCCGCCGGAGCCTGGGAACAGGCTCCGGTCCGGGTTCTGGCGCCGATTGTGGGGGAGGGCCGCGCCGGAGGTCAATTCCAGAATTGTGGCCCTTGGTACGGAACTATTCGGCCGCTGCCGTAACCTTGGCATAGGACTGGAGGGAAGCCACCTCCAGCTGGCCTTTTCTGATGGCGTCGATCCCTTCCACGGCGGCGCGGGCGCCCGCGATCGTCGTATAATAGGGAACCTTCATCATCAGCGCGGCGCGACGAAGCGACATCGAATCGGCCACCGCCTGCGCGCCCTCGGTCGTATTGAAGACGAGCGCGACCTCGCCGTTCTTGATCGCATCGACGATATGCGGCCGTCCTTCGAGCACCTTGTTGATGGTGCCGACCTCGAGCCCCTGATCCTTCAGGAAGCGCGCCGTGCCGCCCGTCGCGATCAGCTTGAAGCCCATGTCGAGGAGCTTCTGCGCCGGCTTCACGATCTTGTCCTTGTCGCCATCCTTGACCGAGACGAAGACGGTGCCGCTCTTCGGCA
>CAISYL010000102.1 GCA_903889655.1 uncultured Alphaproteobacteria bacterium
CGATACGACGAACATCCTCTTCATCTGCGGCGGCGCTTTCGCCGGGCTGGAGAAGATCATCGGCCAGCGGGGCAAGGGCTCGGGCATCGGTTTCGGCGCCGCCGTGCGCTCCGCCGACGACCGCCGCACGGGCGACGTGCTGAAGGAACTGGAGCCGGAAGATCTGCTGAAGTTCGGCCTGATCCCGGAATTCGTCGGCCGTATGCCGGTGCTCGCCACGCTCGAGGATCTCGACGAGGCGGCGCTGATGCAGATCCTGACCGAACCGAAGAATGCGCTTGTGAAGCAGTATGAGCGGCTCTTCGAGATGGAGAACGTCAAGCTCACCTTCTCGAACGATGCCTTGCATGCGATTTCCAAGAAGGCGATCGAACGCAAGACGGGCGCCCGCGGACTTCGCTCCATTATGGAGGCGATCCTCCTCGATACGATGTTCGAGCTTCCGACGCTGGAAGGCGTCGAGGAAGTCGTCATCAGTGCCGAGGTCGTCGAAGGCAAGGCGCGTCCGCTCTACATCTATGCCGAGCGCAAGGGAGACGTCGGGACCAGCGCCTGACCTTTCCGGCGGGCCACAGGCTCCCCGTGTGAGCGAAGCGGGAAGCCCGGTTCGGCTACGATTTCGAAGACGAAACGAGGTGGCCTTGAAAGCGAAAGCTTTCAGGGCCATTTTCCTTTCAACAGGCCAATTCCGGCCGCGCTGCCTGGCGCCGGACCGTGCCGTCCAGGGGATCCGATTTCCGGTCCGCCCTCGCGAGAGCAAGCGTTCCCGAACCGAATCCCGCTAGACTTGTCGGCACGATCCAATCGATCAGCATTCATTCAGGTTCGAATGCTAGATTGAGCGCCATCAGGGGCGTCTAGTGAAAGCAGGTACCCGAGAATGACTGACAAAGACGAACAGGCATCTCAAGCGGGCGCAAAGGGCGGCAAGCTCGTTTTGCCGGTCTTGCCGCTGCGCGATATCGTCGTCTTCCCGCACATGATCGTGCCGCTCTTTGTGGGGCGCGAGAAGTCGGTGCGGGCGCTTGAAAACGTCATGCAGGACGACAAGCAGATTTTGCTCGTCGCCCAGAAGAATGCGGCGGACGACAATCCGAACATCGAGGATATCTACGATGTCGGCACCATCGGCTCCGTGCTGCAGCTCCTGAAGCTGCCGGACGGCACCGTGAAGGTTCTGGTCGAAGGCGTGAAGCGCGCGCGCGTTTCGAGCTACACGGATAACGACCAGTTCTTCGAAGCCAATGTCGAAGCGATCGAGGAGGCCGAGACGGAGAGCGAACAGCTCGAAGCGCTCGCGCGTTCGGTCGTGTCGCAGTTCGAAGGCTATGTGAAGCTCAACAAGAAGGTTCCTCCCGAGGTTCTCGGCTCCGTCAGCCAGATCGACGAGCCGGCGAAACTCGCTGACACCATCGCGAGCCACATCAACATCAAGATCGCCGAGAAGCAGGAGCTTCTCGAGCTGCCGTCGGTCGCCGACCGGCTGGAGCGCGTCTACTCGCTCATGGAAGGCGAGATCAGCGTTCTCCAGGTGGAGAAGCGCATCCGTTCGCGCGTGAAGCGCCAGATGGAGAAGACGCAGCGCGAGTACTATCTGAACGAGCAGTTGAAGGCCATTCAGAAGGAACTCGGCGACGGCGAAGACGGTAAGGACGATCTGCGCGAGCTCGACGAACGCATCCAGAAGACGAAGCTGTCGAAGGATGCGCGCGAGAAGGCTCTGGCCGAGCTGAAGAAGCTCAAGCAGATGAGCCCGATGTCGGCCGAAGCGACGGTCGTGCGGAATTACCTCGACTGGCTGCTTTCTGTTCCGTGGAACAAGAAGAGCCGCGTCAAGAAGGACCTGCGGAGTGCACAGGAAATTCTCGATACGGATCACTTCGGCCTCGACAAGGTCAAGGAACGCATCGTCGAGTATCTGGCCGTGCAGAGCCGTGCGAACAAGCTGAAGGGGCCGATCCTGTGCCTCGTCGGACCGCCCGGCGTCGGCAAGACCTCGCTCGGCAAGTCGATCGCCAAGGCGACCGGTCGCGATTTCGTGCGCATGTCGCTCGGTGGCGTGCGTGACGAGGCCGAGATCCGTGGCCACCGGCGGACCTATATCGGCTCGATGCCGGGCAAGGTCATCCAGTCGATGAAGAAGGTGAAGCACAACAATCCGCTCTTCCTGCTCGACGAGATCGACAAGATGGGTGCGGATTTCCGTGGCGATCCTTCGTCGGCGCTGCTGGAAGTGCTCGACCCAGAGCAGAACAACGCTTTCGCGGACCACTACCTGGAGGTCGACTACGATCTCTCGGACGTGATGTTCGTGACGACGGCGAATACGCTGAACATCCCCGGACCGTTGATGGACCGTATGGAGATCATACGCATCGCCGGCTACACCGAGGATGAGAAGGTCGAAATCGCCCGGCGTCACCTCATCTCGAAGGGCCTCGAAGCACATGGCCTGCGGAGCGGCGAGTGGTCGATCGACGATGCCGCGCTGCGTCAGCTGATCCGCGTCTATACGCGGGAAGCGGGCGTCCGCAGCCTTGAGCGCGAGATCAACAATCTCGCCCGCAAGGCGGTCAAGGAGATCCTGACTTCGGACAAGAAGTCGATCACCGTGACGATGGAGAACATCGAGACCTATGCCGGTGTGCCGAAGTATCGCTATGGCGAGGCGGAAGGCGAAGACCAGGTCGGCGTGGTCACGGGACTTGCCTGGACGGAAGTCGGCGGCGAATTGCTGACGATCGAAGGCGTCATGATGCCCGGCAAGGGCCGCATGACGGTCACGGGCAACCTGCGCGACGTGATGAAGGAGTCGATCTCGGCCGCGAACTCCTATGTTCGTTCGCGGGCGACACGCTTCGGCATCGAGCCGCCCATGTTCGAGCGCAAGGACATCCATGTGCATGTGCCGGAAGGCGCAACGCCCAAGGATGGTCCGTCGGCCGGCGTCGCGATGACGACGGCGATCGTCTCGGTCATGACCGGTATCCCTGTCCGCAAGGACGTGGCGATGACGGGCGAGATCACGCTGCGCGGTCGGGTGCTTCCGATCGGCGGGTTGAAGGAGAAGCTCCTGGCGGCGCTCCGTGGCGGCATCAAGAAGGTGCTGATCCCCTCGGACAACGTCAAGGATCTGGCCGACATCCCGGACAACGTGAAGAACGTTCTCGAGATCGTGCCGGTATCGACAGCCGACGATGTGCTCAGGAATGCGCTCACGCGCATGCCGGAACCCATCGAGTGGGATGAGGCAGCCTATGCCGCCCAGCAGGCCGCCGAACGCCGGGGCGAGACCAGCGAGACGGTCGTCGCGCACTGAAGTTGGCTCATCGAGGAGCCCAGGAAGCGGAACGGAGGCCTTCGGGC
>CAISYL010000103.1 GCA_903889655.1 uncultured Alphaproteobacteria bacterium
ATCGGCGGGCGGGTTCATGGCGCAGAAGCCGGTCGCGGCGTCGACGGGCTACATCACGGGCGCATTCGGCGGCTGGAAAACGCTGGCGTCGACATGGACGAACGGCTCGAATGCGCCGACGGTCGGCCACGCGATGGCGACATTGGCCTTCGATTCCTCGACCGCTCCGGGGCAATATCTGAGCCGCGTCGCCACCGGAACGCCGTCCGACAATCAAATGTCGACGGCGATCGACATGAACGGAAACGACCTCAAGAACGCCAAAGCCATCACCGCAACAACGGTGACCGCGTCCGGCGCAATTACAGGTGCGAGTCTTACGGCCACGGGCGCCGTAACCGCGGCGTCCGCGACCATAAGTGGAGCTTTGTCGGCCAATACTGTGAGCGCACTCTCTATGAGTGCTCTTACCGTATCCGCAACATTGGGTATGTCAGCACCAGCGTTCTCGGACAGCGACAATTCCTACTATTTCCTCGATCCGAGCCAGACCAGTCGCGTGAACAGCATCTATGCGCTGGGCATGATCCATACAGCGGATCAAGTGTGGGCCGAGGGCAATATCGGCGGCAACAAGGACCTCACCATCAATGGAAACGCCTATATTGATGGCATGGTGCAGGGTCTCCTGACGGCCACCCATTCCGGCGCCGCGGGAGGAACATGCACGCCGAACGGAGGGATTTTTGCGGTCGGTACAGGCCAGCTTCTGAATTGCGTCAGCGGCAAGCTTCGCTTGATGACGATCCAGTAGTCGCGGCGATCAGGCGAACGCGCGAAGCGACGGTGAGCAGTTGAATACCGCATCCTGAAGGGATCGGGCGAATTCCGCCGGGTAAGCCATGAGGGGCCCGCTGTGGCTGTCGGCTACTTCAACGAATCCATTGCTTTCATAAAAGCGGATGAGATCGATGTCGGTGCTCTGGGGCCCGTATGTATCGGCGACCAGGATGACCCCGTCGGCGCCACGGTCCAAAGCTTCCTCGATGAATTCTTTAAGGAGGGCGCGGCCTCGACCCTCTCCACGTGCGGCAGGATCGACCTCGAGTTTGTCGAGAATGGCCACCTGTTCCGAGGACACGGAGATCTCCTGGGCAACGACGTCAGCGGCCTCTCTGCCAACCTGTTCCTTGAGCCAGTATTCCAGGTTCGGATCCTGGGCTGAATGGAGGTTCCCGACGGCGACGCCGAAGGTGTCATATTTGCTGAGGTCTTCCTGCACGGGACTTGCTCCGAATGTTGTCGGAGAAAGCGTTCCTGAGACGGTTGCAAGACACAAAAGCGGCCTGAGATTCGTTCCTTTCAGGGTACTGAATTGAAGTTCGAGGAGACGCGGCGATCTATGCGCGTGTGACAGCCACTCTGGAGAAAGCAGATGCGTCCCGAAATTGTCGACGTCATCGAGAAGGCCAAACGGCTTGAGCTTCGATTGGAAGGGGATATTGCGCCCCGTCTCTGCATCAATCTGGCTCCGGAGCAGTTCGAGGTCCGCCTTGTGGAGCTCTGTGAGGCACTGCAGCGATTGGAAAGCGGCGGCGCGCTTGCATTGCAGATCGATAGCGAGCGCATTGCGAAGTCGGTGTTTCAGGTCACAGCCGACTGGCTGAAACGTAAAGGTATCGACGCAACCGAGCTAACTGGCGAGGTCCTCGCGCTCATGCGCGCCGCCGACCATGATACGGCTGCGCCAAAGTCTCGCCCGCGTTACGTCGGCGTCGATGGAATCAGCGCAGACGACAAGTCAGTGCAGGCGGTGTCCGAGGCGGCTGACAAGATGGAGGCGATCCTGAAATCGGTGAGAGCCGATCTCGCGCGTCTGCGCGGCGGACTCGTGCAATCGGCCGAAGCCATGGGAGACGAACGGCGATTCGAGGTCGCGGCTCGATTGAGAGCTTTGGAGGAAGGCGTCGCCGGCACCCTGGAGGACGTGGATGATCGCTTTCATCGTCCATCGCCGGACGCGCCAGCCGAGGCCAGCGATCATCAGGCGCGCGTCGTCAGCTCTATGCAGGATCGGCTCAGCATGATCATCCGAGGGGCATCCGACAATCCCAAGCTCGCCCGCATCGCGCAGGTCTGGAAGCGATTGCTTGATGGCATCCTTGTCGACCGCTCCGTCTCGAGGGTGATGGTTTCATTCGAGGACTTTCGGGCATTGAACCGCATGGTCTCGGAGCTTCTCGATCGCGATGCCGCCGAGGAGAATCTAGAGCCGCAAGAGCGTCCGAACTTCCATCCCTGACCGGCCTTCGTCTCTTGCAGCCCTCCCGTGCATTTTCCTGATGTCGAGTTCTCATCAGGGCAGTTGTCATGGCGTTTTCCCAGCTGAAGAGTGATCTGAGCGGCCGCATTCGGCCGAAATTCGTGAATTTCGCGGTCGTTCTGGACCGCCTCGATCACGATGGTTCCCGTGAGATGCTGATCGGGAAGCGAATTCCCGATGGGCAGGTCGTCAAGGTCGCGCTGTCTCGAAATCGTGCATGGAGGGAGCGCCAGGACCTGCACACGCAGTTCGCGTCCGTCGAGCCTGGATGCGCAGTCATCCTCTACGAGAGCGAGCTGATCGGAGACGTTCACGAGATTCGTTATGCGGGGACAGTGAACACGCAGAAGGACGAACCGGCCAAGATCGTCCACAACTATTTCGCCCGCGTCGGAGAACCGGTGCAGTACGAAAATGGCTGGGCTCAGCCCGTCCAGGTCTTGCATGCTCAGAACGCGACTGTGTGTGCGACGAAAGAGGATGCGACGACAGCCATTATTGCGGCGTTCGAACGCGGCGATGTCGGTGGTCAAGGCTTTGTCCTTCGCGGCATCGACGAAGACGGCGTGGCGATTGCCGTTCGCTTTCAGCGTGTCTGGAGTGCCGAGCAGAATGGCTATCTTTCGGCGATCGACAGCTATAACGCCTTTCTCGACGCAGAAGTGATCGTTCAGGGGCTCAGCGAGCATGCTGCCGGCTGGCAAGTTCTCGACTGGATCGGCTCGGCCGCCGGCGCGAGCTGGGAGATCATTCCGATCACGAGCCTCAATATGCGCGGCAAGCAGGTGCAGGCCGCTGCGGAGGGCGCCGGTCGCAATCGCGCGGCCCCGTATAGATATGATCTGGCTGCGCCGCGGGCGGGGTCCGGTTTTGTGCCGAGCCTGGTCGTTCTTGCGAAGGCGAACGGCTTCTATTGCCGCGAGGCGCTGCCGGTCACTGGCGGTGTGCCGCCGATCGCCCTTCCCTACGTGCCGACCCCGAACTTTCAGCCGAAGTACGAGCCGGAGGTGAAGCCCAGGGGGCCGGAGTATCTCAAGCCCGCCGATCAGAGAACGCCGGGACAAGCCGAAGACGTCCCGGCGAACGACGTGTCGAAGAGCGAGGCGGCTGAGCCGTCAAAGGTTGCCGCCGACCGTCCACGTCGTAAGCCGCGGGAGTCGAAGGCGGCAACACCTCAGGGCGAAACGGCGAACGCCGAAGCACCGGCCGCACCGGCTCCGATGGTCGACGCTGCCGGCGAGCCAATGGCGTCAAACCCGATTGAAACGGCCGTCATCGGTCTCGATGAGGAGATCTCGATCGATGATGCCAGCAGTGAGCTTGATGGCGTCGATCTGTCCGGTCTGGCCTCGCTCGACAACGACTTCCCTTCTCCCGTGATGTAACGAGGCGCCTATGCGTTGGATTGATCTTTCTGCCCACAGGATGAAGCTTGTCATCGCACAACTTCCGTCTCAGCGGCGTTTGCTCGTGCTGCTGGGCGCCGAGAATCATGCGGACGCAGCCACGCGCCTTGGCTTTGCTGCGCACCCGCAGACCGGTCTGTGGATCAAAAAGGGCGCCTCGTTCACGCCGCAGGATTTCAAGCGTGAATTCCCCGAAATGCAGCTTCTGCAGGACGTCGATCCGCGGACCGTGCTGCGTCTTGTCGGCGGTCCGAAGAAGCAGCCGGACCTTGCACCGCCCGCAATTGCGAAGGAGCTGCCGCTCGAGCGAGACCTCGAAACGCTTCTTTCGCAATCTCGCCCCCTGGGTCGCAATCACGCTGGCCACACGGTCTTTGAGGGCCCCGAAGGACGCTTCTACGAAGTGAATGGGCAGGTGCGCATTGAGGCGGATGTGGACGCCAAAGCGGATTCGCTCTTTCTCCGAGCAACCGATGACGCGGCTTTGGCCGCCTGCGCCGACGGGCTGATGGAGGAGATTGCAAAGGGAGCGATTATCCGGGTCGATGACTTCGAGCGGTTCGCTTCTGCAATCTACGATAACGTCGTCTCTCTCGACGACCACCGCGCGCTTATGGCTTTCGATGCGGTCGTCGCGGCCTCTATTCGCTGGCTTTCCCGAAATTCGGACGGCTCCGCTTACGAGAATTTCAACGGCGCATTGCGTCTTCACGAGTCCCAGCCATACATCGCAGAACTTGCTCGCCGGCACGCGGATTTTCGCTTCCTGCCATTCCCGATTCAGGTCGCGGCGCTGCGGACCCTTGGCAACAATAAGGATCTCGCGGGCAAGAACATCGTCGTTCCCAATGTGACCGGCGCAACGTTTCTCGCCGGGCTCCCTGCGTCCGCGAAAGTGCGCGGTTTCGTGGCGAAGGACGGACCGCTCGGTACCACGCCGACTGTCAAACATCGATCCTTGTCGGACGGGCCGGCGGATTTCACCGGGGCGGATGCGATCTTCGGCGCTTATCGGAAGGAAAAGCTGGGGCAACCTCTGCATCGGTACGGGATCGACTTCTACCGCAACGATCTGGTGCAGATCCTCGACGCGCTCGACAGTCGCACGCCGGAGGGGCGTTCGGTCTTCCTGCTCGATGGCGAGGAAGGTGATGATGCGGAGGAGTTCGAGGCCTTTCGGCATCTGGTCGCCAGGAATTTCGCGATCGAGGGTGCCGTCGACGTTGATGGCGCGGTTCACGGCGGGCTGATCGACAAGCCGGACATGCGTCTGCTGGTCGTTGGACGCCGCAGGCCGGAAGCTCTGGAACAGGCTCCGGAGCCGGCGCTCCGCTTGCGTAAGGCACACGATTTCCAGCAACTTTGGGCGTGGACGTCCGAGGTCGTTGCTAATCGGCGAAAAGTCGCTGAATTCTACGAGCGTGAGGCGGACGCTGGTGATACAGCGTCCGATCCGTCGCTCTCTCAGAACCGCTTCCAGACACCGTACCAGGCCGCCTCACGGGTCGGACAGGCGACTACGATGGTTCCGCGCAACCTCGAGGGCGCGACCCGGGAAGCGCTGGAGCGGGTCATCAAAGTGCATCCCGACATCGATCGTTGGGTGGCTGGCGAGCTCGCTATGACTCCCGCCCAGCTCGGGGAGGTGTTCTCACCCGAACAGGTGGATGCTCTCGCGCTTGAATTTTTCGCCCTCGACAACGGGCGCGCCTTCCTCATCGCAGATGACACCGGCATCGGCAAAGGTCGGCAGATCGCGGGCGTGATGCGCCGCGCCGCGCTACAGGGCAAGCGGATCCTCTTCCTGACCGAAAAGGCCATGAACCTTTCGGATATCTGGAGAGATATCCGTCACATCGGCGCCGAAGACGATTTCTCGACGTTCATTCTGAACAACGGTGTCAAGATCATCGACGAGTCGACTGGCGATGTCGTTCTGAGGTCGCGGACGGCGGCCGAAATTCGCCGCGTGGCGGAAACCGGTGAGTGGCCGGAGGGATGCAATCTCGTTCTGGCGACATACGGTCAGTTCAACCGCTCGCACGAAGTGTCCGCGAAAGCAGCGTGGCTCAGAGCGGTTGCCGACAAAGATGTTCTACTGGTGACCGACGAAGCGCAGAACGCAACGTCACTGTCGTCGAATACGGCGAAGAACCTCAACATCGCCAAGGATAAGTGCGCGGGCCCGCTGTACGCTTCGGCAACGTTTGCGAAGAACGCCAACAATATGGCCTTCTTCAGCAAGCTGTTTCCGCACGGCATGAGCGGCAATACCCTGATCGAGATCATCCGCAAGGGCGGCGAGACAATGCAGGAGATCGTCTCGGTCATGCTGGCCCGCGACGGTGTTCTCGTGCGGCGCGAGCACGATCTGTCAAAGGTAACGTTCGAGACGATTCACGACGAAGAGAACACGGAGAGGAATCGCCGTTATACAGACATTCTCGCGAGCATTCTCAGCGAGATCGGCAGTCTTTCCGGAGAGTTCAATCGTCGAATCGTGGTTTTCAACGAGCAGCGTGAGCTCGACGCCGATGCGCAGAACGCCGCTCGTCGAGGCCTCCCGGCAATTCAACCGCTCCAGATGCAGTCTTTGCATTTTGGCTCCCCGCTCTTCAATGTCTCGCGCGCCTTCCTTGCCGCGTTGAATGTCGATGTCACGGTGAAGAGCGCCATCGAAGCGCTCCAGAACAACAAGAAACCTGTGATTTTCGTTGAATCCACATTGGAGACCTTGCTCAAGGACCTGGTGGACAGTGGGCAGCTTGCCGACGGACGCATGCCGGATTTCAAGGATGTTCTTCATCGAGTGGTCACGCAGCTGACCAAGACGCGCCGCCGGCGCGGACGTGAGGCGGCCGTCGACATCAATCTCGCGGAGCAGTATCCAGATCTTGCGGTCGCAGTCGACGAAGTGCGACGGATGATCGATCAGATGCCGGATCTCGGTGTTTCCGTCCTGGATATCATCCGCCAGCGCATTGAAGAAGCCGGGTTCCGGTGCGGAGAGATCACGGGCCGCAAATTCGAGATCGTCGACGGTGAAGTGGCTCGTCGTGAGCGCGTCGACAAGGTGGTGATGAAGAACCGGTTCAACGCGGGCGAGATCGACGCGCTTCTCATCAATGCCTCCGGAGCGACTGGCATCGATCTTCATGCCGGCCGCCGGTTCCTCGATCAGCGCCAGCGAGTCATGTTCCTGCTTCAAACGCCGGGCGACATCGTGAAGGAAATGCAGGGCTGGGGACGAGTCAATCGCTTCGACCAGACAATTGGCCCGATCATCGCGACGCCGCAGAGCGGCCTCCCCGCCGAAATGCGACTGAGCGCGAACAGAAATGCAAAGCTCCGCCGGATGAGCGCGAACGTGACCTCAAATCGCGACAGCGCCGCCCTGATCGGGGATGTCCCGGACCTGGTCAATTCGGTCGGAGACATGGTTTGCAGCCGCTTTGCGTTCGCACGGCCGGACATCATGCGCCGCATCGGCATGGGTGAAGAGCTGCCCGATCTCAAGGAAGACGAAGAGATTGTTATCGGGGATGACGCCGACGACAACAAGCGAAGCGCCAATACGATTCTGTCGCGGCTGATCATGCTCAGCACCGCCGAGCAGGAACAAGCTCTGGAGGAGATCACCGCCGAGTATTACGCGACGCTCGAAGAGTTGGATGCCAATAACTCCAACCCGCTCCGGTCGAAAGAGATCGAGGGCAAAGTGCATATGCAGGAGCGCTCCGTCTTCGAAGGTGCGGATGTCGACTTCGAAGGGCGCTCGGCCTTCGATGCTCCAGTCTATATGGACAAGATCGCGATCGAGCGTTCCGTCGATCCCATGAGATTTGAGAAGCTGGTGGAGGAGGTCGAGAGAGGAAATCGTATGCTGGCTGGCGAGACCATGCACGTCTTTGCCGACCGGATGGAGCGTCGCCGCGAGGATGTCCTTTCCCATCTGGTTCCTCATGGCGCAAGGAACATCGCACATGCGCTGGAGACAGCCGGACCTGACTCTCCGCTCACCAAGCGCGTTGCGCGCTTCGATCGGTTTATCGAGACATTGCGAATGCTCGAGCCCGGCGCGGAAGTGTCATTCACTTCGGACGGCGAGGTGCTTTCGGGCATTATCACCGGTATCGAACCTCCGCGGAGAGGCTTCGAACACATCACCTCGATGTACAAGGTGTTCGTCCAAGAGGCAGGCGAATCCTGGCCGAGGCTCTTCTTCGTCGACTCGCTGCTTTCCGATGAAGGCTTCGCGGTCCGGCCGGGTTTGGCGGGCGAGGATTACGACGAGATTGCGAACCGGTTCGATAGCGCCCCCGAGGGCACATCCTATCGCGCCGGCGTGATCCTGACCGGGAATCTCTTCCGGGCGATGGAGATCAATGTCGGCTTCAAAATCGGCTCGCTCGCCACGTTTGAGCAGGCGAATGGCGTTCGCGATCGGGCAATCATGGTTTCGAAGAGAATGCGGGATTTGGGATTTGTGCCCGTCCGTCTTCTCGACGAGAAAATGGCAGCATCGGCGTTGAGGGAGATCAGGGCCACGCTCCGCTCAGAAGACGACCTCACCAATACCGGCGTCGTCATTACGGTCGACGGCAACCGACGGGTTCTTCACCTCCCTTCGCCCAGGTCGCGAAAATATGCCGAGATCTTCGAGCACCCACTGATCAAGGCGCTCTTCGACCGGGCCATGCAAGGACAGACGAAAAAACGGTTCAATGCGATCAAGGTGCCGATCGCGCCGGAGGAATACCAGTATGTGACGGCGGCGCTTTACGCGAAGGGAGTTCGATTCTTCATCGAGAGCCGCCATCGAGACTGGGCGAACGACTGGATCGCGAGGAATGTGCGAGAGAGCGAATATGGCGTGGCGCCTCTCGCCTCGGAACCAATTGCCCCGACTTTGACGGCCGCGGAGTAGAGTAATGTCGAACCTGATGAAGGCATGGGATGATCACTGCTCCCGGAGTGCGGTGGCAGGGTCGTTTTCGGTTGGCGCCAGAGAAATCGTCTATTTCGGCAATATCGGCGGCGACTTTATCGACATGAAGTTTCTCGTTCGCGCGGATAATGGTGCCTATCGAGCGTGTCGCGGATTGATTGAAAGGGGCGCATTCGGACACGTGGCGACTGCGCACGACGTTTTCCTGGCGCTGGATGAGCAGGAAACCCCGATGCCCGAGATTCCGCTCAGCGAGATGCTTCGCGGGTTCGGTGTCGGCGAGGAACGGGCGCAGTTTGCCGAACAATCGGTTTCGCGGTTCATGGCGGTGAACCTGGACGCCTCCGAGAATACGGAGATGGCGGAGAAGGTGCGCGCCGCTCTTCTTCAACGTGAAGACGCACGTCTCCGACCTCTGGCGGCGCGCGTGGCCTCGGAGCTCAGCCACGACGTGATCGCGGCCTTGTCGGCGACCGATAGTTTCACGTCATCGGACTATCAGTTTTTCGCGGCCGATGGAGATCGTGGTATGCGCCGGCGGCAGGCAGCGGCTGCATACCCTGTCCTGGCCGCATATATCCCACGGCGCCCGGCGCTTCGCCTTGCCGTCGACACGGCCAGGCCGTTGAACGAGGCATTGCAGAAGACCTTCGGAGAGGACGAGACCGGGCAGCCGCGTCTTTCTAAGGGTGCCCTGAAGCGCCTTCAAGGCATCAAGTGGCGTCCGGGTGGCGCTCAAGTGGACCGGCTCGCGTATGCGCTGTCCGAATTGCCGGTCGACTGGCTCCCGGCCACCAAGGATGACTGGGATGCGTTCTCCGCCATCACGTCGACGGTCGGCTTCATCCTCAAGGATGCCACAGGCATGTCGCTTGACCAGCTTTATGCTGGCTGCGGCGGCAAGTGGGTCGCCTTCGCGGAGCGGCTTTCCAAAGCTTACACGGACACCAGACCACCGGAGGGCTTGACCGCAGACGAGCTTAAGGAATGGGACGGCCGGCAAACTCCTCCGGATACTTCGCGCGAAGCAATGCGTAATGCGACGCTCGATGCAGAGGACATGCTCAAGGCTTTTGCTGCGCAAGTCGTGGTGCCTGCCGCAGCTTTCGCGACAAAGACGTCGGACGTCTTCCTCGCGCGCCTTCATATTGAACATGCGTATCGTGTCGCCGCGTCAATCCTTGTCGCTGGAAAGTCGGCTGCCGCCATCTTCGAGCTCTCCCGGCACTGGCACAGCCAGCAGGCCAGAATCGAGAACGATATTCTGGGCACCAATGCTGCGCCGCAGATCATGGAGTCCATCCCGGTCGACGGGTGGGCGCCGATCATCTACCAGCCTGTGATTGCGCCCAATGGGGTGACCATCACGCCTCTTTTCACAAAGGATCAGCTCCGCGCCGAAGGCGCCCCGTACGGCGGCGCGCCGGAGAGAGATGAGAACGGAGCGACCGGCCTCAATCACTGCGTATCCACCCATGCATATGGCTGCATGCGCGAAGGCCGCCACATTCTTTCGATGCGCTCCGCCGGAAGGGACGCGCCCTACAAGCGCCTTTCGACCGTGGAGATCGATGCGATCGGGCAAGACCGCAAAATTCGCCAACGGCAACACTACGGCCTCAAAAACTCAGCGCCGCCCCTGGAAGCGAGCGATGCGTGGAACTGGTTCAAGCAGGCGGTCGAGTTGGGGCATATCCCGATCAATTTCGACGGAATTCGCGAATTTGGCGGAGACGCTGTCCAGCGAGGCAGTATCGTCCAGTTCTGCGGTTATGACTGGCAGATGGAAGACAACGTGGCCAATGCGTTGCGGACGTGGTCCGACTATGTCGGGAAGAAATTCCGCAAAATGTCGATGGCCGAGTTCTGTGGAGAAGCGGAGATCGTCGGTTTGGCGGAAGCGTTGGTTCCCGGCTATTCGAGTCGCTATCTGGTTACCGCAAACCGTGCCAGGTGAGGCTGGAGTTATCGACATCAAAGCCGGCCCGCGCGCGCCGGAGCCCGGTTCGCCGCGGCGCCGCGGCGGTCATCGTTACGCGGCGTATTCCATCCGCACCTTCAACAACCGACACTCGATCGGTCTCCAGAATCAGTAGGTTCGCCAAGAGAAAGATCGCTTCAGCAGAAGCGTCTCGTTTCGACAGGAGGATCATATCGTCCA
>CAISYL010000104.1 GCA_903889655.1 uncultured Alphaproteobacteria bacterium
AGGAAATCGCGCTGCCGCCGACGCTCGCCGCCGAATGGTATTCGCGCGGCTATTACGGCACGCTCAATCACAATGCCAAGGCCGTCTATCAGCGCTATCTCGGCTGGTTCGACGGCAACCCCGCGCATCTCCACCCGCTGCCGCCGGTCGAGGCCGCCAAACGCTATGTCGAATTCATGGGCGGCGCCAACGCGGTCTTGAGGAAGGCACGCGAGAGTTTCGACAAGGGCGAGTATCGCTGGGTCGCCGAAGTCGTGAACCATCTCGTCTTCGCCGATCCCTCGAATGCCGATGCACGCAATCTGCAGGCCGATGCGCTCGAACAGATCGGCTATCAGGCGGAATCGGGTCCCTGGCGCGGCTTCTATCTGACGGGTGCGATGGAACTTCGCAATCCGCGTCCGCCGTCGCCGACGCCGCGCCCCGGCGCAACCGGGCAGATCAAGGCGCTGCCCGTCGAGCAATTGCTGGATTCGCTGTCCGTTCGCCTCAACGGTCCGAAGGCCGGCGCGCGCCGCATGGCGCTCAACCTCTCCTTCACGGATACCGGCGAGATCTATCTGCTGAAGCTCGAGAATGCCGTGCTCCACCACCAGCGCGATCGCAAGGCCGCAAAAGCCGATGCGACCATTGCGCTGACGAGGGGAGGGCTCGCCGACATCGTGCTGCGCGAAAAGACGCTCGGCGATCTGGTTGCGGCAAAGATGGCGAAGGTCGATGGCGACGCGAAGGCGCTCGACGAACTCGTCGAGATGCTCGACGTCTTCGACTTCTGGTTCGAAATCGTGATGCCGTAACGGCGGAGAAGACCATGAAAAACGACGTCAACCGGCAATTCAGACTGAAGACGCGGCCTTCGGGGCGCATCAAGACGAGCGATTTCGATCTCGTCGAAGCGGCGATCCCGGAGCCCGGTCCCGGCGAGGCGCTGGTGCGCAATCTTTATCTCAGCCTCGATCCGACCAACCGGATCTGGATGAGCGACATGGACCAGTACATGCCGCCCGTCGAGCTTGGCGCCGTCATGCGAGGCGGTGGGATCGGCGTCGTCGTGAAGTCGAACACGCCCGCCTACAAGGTCGGCGACCATGTCTCGGGTCTCGTCGGCTGGCAGGATTACACGATCGCGGGCGAAGCGCCGGAATTGCGCATGGGCGTGATCCCGAAGGGCTTGCCGGTACCGCTCACCACGATGATGGGCGCCTGCGGCATGACGGGCCTCACGGCCTATTTCGGTCTTCTCGAACTGGGCCAGCCGAAAGCGGGCGAGACGGTTGTCGTCTCAGCGGCGGCGGGCGCGGTCGGATCGGTCGTCGGCCAGATCGCGAAGATCAAGGGCTGCCGCGCGGTCGGCATTGCGGGCGGCAAGGAGAAATGCCGTTTCCTCGTCGAGAGCCTCGGCTTCGATGCCGCGATCGACTACAAGGCGCCGGACTGGAAAGAGCAGCTCGTCGAGGCGACGCCCGACGGCATCGACGTCAATTTCGAGAATGTCGGTGGCGAGATCATGGAAGCCGTCATGGCCCGCATGAACCTCTTCAGCCGCATGCCGCTCTGCGGAATGATTTCCGGCTACAACACCGATCAGCCGATGCGCGCCGATTTCTCGCCGATCCTGATGCGCCGCATCACCGTGCGCGGGTTCATCGTCATCGACTTCATGGCGAAGTACGCCGAAGGCGCGATGCAGCTTGCGCAATGGGTCGCCGAGGGCAGGCTCAAGCACAATGAGACGATCGTCGACGGCCTCGAGCAGGCGCCGACCGCTGTCAACAAGCTCTTCGACGGCGAGAATATCGGCAAGCTGATCGTGAAGATTGCCGACCCGGCGAGCTTCTGACGCTCAGAAAGCCTGCCCCGTCACGTCGCGTCCTTCGGGCACGATATAGACGACCGCGCCTTTCTCGTCTTTCACCGGCACGAGCGAAAGGTCGATCTTGCGCAGTCTGTCGCCTTCCTTGAGATCGACCGTATAACGCACGGTCTCGCCCTTCGCGGCGGCGGCGATCGCCGCCTTCAGACGCTGGCGCGCGAAATCGTCGGTGACGAATTCTCCGCCTGCCCAGGGAAGATCCCAGAGCGGCAACCCTTCGAGCTTCGACAGGCCCTCGACCAGCGCCCGGCCGGCGCGGTTGATTTCGAGCACCGTCCCGTCGGGGCTCAGGAGACCGATCGCCTCGAAGGCATGATCGAAGATCGCGCGAAACCGCCGCTCGCTTTCGCGGAGGCGCGCCTGCGCATGCTTGCGCTCGGTAATGTC
>CAISYL010000105.1 GCA_903889655.1 uncultured Alphaproteobacteria bacterium
GGCTCGTGCTCCGGCATGTTCACCGCGAACTCGATGAACTGCCTCACCGAAGCCCTCGGCCTCTCGCTCCCCGGCAACGGCTCGACGCTCGCGACCCATTCCGACCGCAAGGGTCTCTTCCTCGAGGCCGGGCGCCTGATTGTCGAGATCACGCGCCGTCATTACGAGACCGACGACGAGAGCGTGTTGCCGCGCAACGTCGCGACTTTCGAGGCCTTCGAGAATGCCATGTCGCTCGACATCGCCATGGGCGGATCGACCAACACGGTGCTGCATCTCCTCGCCGCCGCGCATGAAGGCGAGATCGCTTTTTCGATGAAGGACATCGACCGGCTGTCGCATCGCGTGCCGAACCTCTGCAAGGTCGCGCCGGCGGTTGCGGACGTCCACATGGAAGACGTGCATCGGGCGGGCGGCGTTTTTGCCATTCTGGGCGAGCTCGACCGCGCCGGGCTCATCCATCGCGACGTGCCGACTGTTCACAGTTCGACGATGGGCGAAGCCATCGACCATTGGGACATCGGCCGGACCAAGAACAATCACGCGCATGAATTCTTCCGCGCGGCGCCCGGCGGCGTCCGCACCACGGAAGCTTTCTCGCAGTCGCGCCGCTTCGCCGATCTCGATCTCGACCGCGAGAAGGGTGTCATCCGCGATAAGGCTCATGCCTACAGCCAGGATGGCGGCCTCGCCGTTCTCTACGGCAACATCGCGGAAGACGGCTGCATCGTGAAGACGGCCGGCGTCGATGCCTCAATCCTCACCTTCTCCGGCGCGGCCCGCGTCTATGAAAGCCAGGACACGGCCGTCCTCGGCATTTTGAACAACGAGGTGAAGGCCGGCGAAGTGGTCGTCATCCGTTTTGAAGGCCCGCGCGGCGGACCCGGCATGCAGGAAATGCTCTACCCGACGAGTTACATCAAGTCGAAGGGTCTCGGCAAAGCCTGTGCCCTCGTCACCGACGGGCGTTTCTCCGGCGGCACGTCGGGCCTTTCGATCGGCCATGTTTCGCCGGAAGCCGCCGAAGGCGGGGCCATCGGCCTCGTCGAGACCGGCGACCGCATCGAGATCGACATCCCGAAGCGGTCGATCCACCTCGCCGTCGACGACGCCACCCTCGCCGCACGCCGCGAGAAGATGGAAGCCGCCGGCTGGCACCCGAAGGAAAAGCGCAAGCGCCGCGTCTCTCCGGCATTGCAGGCCTATGCCGCGATGACGACCAGCGCCGCCCGCGGCGCCGTCCGCGACGTGACACGCATCACGGGCAAGCGCGAGCAGTAAGCCGACGCAGTGCGAAAACGACAAAAGCCGCATCGAGAGATGCGGCTTTTGCGTTCCGGATACAGCTCCGGATATACCAGTTAAGTGGGAAGGAGCGTCACGCTCGTCAAGAGGCGGCGCTCCTTCTTTTCGATTACTGATCCTGAATCTGCCAGGATCCATCCGGCTGACGGCACGCGGTGCCATAGGCCTGCTGCGGATATCCGTCGATATAGATCTGCGTCTGATATTCGCGGCAGTAGAGACCGTCCGACCCCTGATAGGTCCGCACCGGCGTCACCTGATACTGGGCGCCATTGTCTTCCCAGTAGACCGGTTGGTTGTTCGGCACATATTCCAGCACCTGCCCGTAGCAGGCCTGATCGCTCATATCGATCGCCTGCCCCAGAGCACCGCCGAGGATCGCGCCGACGATGGCGCCGCCGATCGTGGCGCCGGCCCCGCCATGATGGCTCGACCCGATCAACGCACCCGCCGTTCCACCGAGCACGGCACCGACCACGTCGCGGTTGCACCCGACCGGGCCGTAATAGCTCGTTCCGTAGGTGTCGTAGGCATCGTACGGAATGACATAGGTCGGTGCGTAGAGCGAAATATAGCCGACCGAGCCATAGTCGAACCACGGCCGCGAGTAACGATCGTGATCCCAGTAGTAGCGCGGTCGCGAAACATAGTGCCGGCTACGCCAGTCGCCCCAGTCCGGCCCGCGATAATATTCGCGATGCTCGAATCCCGGACCCCAGTTGCGAACCCGCGACCAGTTTCGCTCGCGAAGATCGCCCCAGCGCTGCTCCTGCTCCCGGCGCGCATTCACGCGGTGTTCGTCATGATCGTTGCGGTAGCGCGCCTGCTGTTGGGAACGCCAGTCGCGACCCGGCTCATCCCAGCCGCGCTGCCGGTCGTTTCCCTGCCTGCGATCGTCGCCCTGCCGCCCGTTATCGTCGTGCCGCTGCTGATCGGCGCGCTGCCGATCCTGCTGCTGACGCTGCCAATCGTTCTGGCGCTGTTGATCGTTGACGCGTTGCTGACGATCTTGTCCCTGCTGGCCGAACTGATGCTGCTGATCGTTGCGCTGGCGATCCTGGCCCTGACGTTGCTGGTCGAACTGCCGCTGCTGGTCCGCGCGCTGGCGATCCTGCTGCTGGCGTTGCTGATCGACCCGCTGGCGTTCCTGATTTTGACGCTGCTGGTCGAATTGCCGCTGCTGGTCGATCTGCTGACGTTGCTGGTTCTGCTGGCGATCCGGCCTGTTCCACTGGCCGCCACCTTGATTGCCCCACTGGGGCTGTGCCCGGGGTTGCTCCTGGCGCTGCGGCTGCTCCTGCCGGTGTTCGCGGTTTCCCTGCCCGCCCTGACCGCCGCCTCCGCCCCATTGCGGCCGCGGCTGTTCCTGCCGCTGCTGCTGAACGCGCGGTTGCTCCTGCGGGCGAGGCTGCTCCTGACGATGTTCCTGGCGCTGTTCCTGCTGGTGCTGCGGGCGGTCGCCACCACCACCACCTTTGTTCCCGCCGCCGCGATGCTGATCGTCGTCCTGCTGCCATCCGGCAGCCTGAGCAACGCCTGTATACGCACTCAAAGCGCCGACGCTGACCATCGCCGCGAGCGCAATTCGAACTGACGTCTTACCCATCCGCACCATGAGGTGCCTCCTGTCCCATTACCGGCAATGTACCCGGCGTGGTGGAGAGAGTCCCATGTGGCGTCTGAACGCAGGATGAACCGCGGGCGCCGACCTCCAGCTCGCGCTGGTTAGCCGTTGGTTGTCGCAGTGTCGAGGCCCTTCACCTCGTTCAGATGGTTCTGAACGATCTGGGCGGTCTTGGCCGCGAGCTTTTTCAGCATCGCGTTGTCGCCGGACGCCGCATAACCCTGATGCAGCCGCAGCGCCTCCTGATGACCCTGAAGCTGCTGCTGGATATACGTCTTGTCGAAGTCGGCGCCCGAAGCGTTCTGAAGCTGCTGCAGAAGCTGCGCGTGCGTGGCGTCGAGCTCCGTCGGCGGCGTCACATCGACATCGCCCTTCTTCAGCGCGGCCTGCAGATGCTTGGTCGTTCTGGTGTGATCCTTGACCATCTGCTTTGCGAATTTCTTCACGCTCGCGTTTTGCGATTTCTGAAGCGCGAGCTTGCCCGCCTGCACTTCGAAGAGGTCGGTCATCGCCGCATTCTGGACATAGGTCTTCGTATCCACCTGCTGCAGACCGGCCGAGCCCGCGCCGCCCGGTTGGCCCGCCGTCGCGCCGGGTGTCGGCGGCACGTCCGTCGTCGGTCCCGGCACGGGCATGTCCGATCCCGCGGCATATGCGGCAGGCGCGGAAAGTGCCAGCAGGCTGGCCGTAACCAGGGCTGGACCAAGAGTCCTGTATTTCATCGGTTCACTCCCTTCGGATGAATTCGGCCCGGATGAATCCGCTGATCCATCGGTGGCGTCTGCCTGCAACAACAACCGCGTCCGGCGTATGTTCCGGGCTGTTGCATCGTCGCGCGGAGCGAACCGCGAATGTCATCTGCGCGCTGGCGAAGCGGCAATGAAGCTGTGCTAGGCTGCGCGGGACCCGCGAATCCATCACGAGTTTTCCCGCATGAACACGCTGATACTGCTGCAAGCCGTCTTCCTCGGCGTCGTCGAGGGTGTGACCGAATTTCTGCCCGTATCGTCGACCGGCCACCTCATCATCGCTGGCGATCTGATCGGCTTTTCCGGCCCGCTCGCCACCGTCTTCGAAGTCGTGATCCAGCTCGGCGCGATCCTTGCGATCTGCGTCCTCTATGCGCGCAAGCTCATCGCCGTGGCGTTCGGCCTAGTCGACGATCCGGCGTCGCGACACTTTGCGATCGCGATCCTCATCGCATTCCTGCCTGCCGCCGTGCTTGGCTTTCTGCTCCACGACTTCATCAAGGATGCGCTCTTCACGCCCACCGTGGTCTGTGCGTCGCTGATCCTCGGCGGCATCGCAATCCTGGCCATCGAGCGCTGGCGGCCGCAGGCCCGCTTCTCGGCCATTGAGGACATCACGCCGCTGACCTCGCTGAAGATCGGTTTTTTCCAGTGCCTCGCGATGATTCCCGGCGTCTCGCGCTCCGGCGCGACGATCCTCGGCGCGCTGACCCTCGGCGTCGAGCGCAAGACGGCGGCGGAGTTCTCGTTTTTCCTGGCCATCCCGACGATGCTCGGCGCAACGGTTCTCGACCTCTGGAAGAGCCGTCACATGCTCGATGCCGATTACACCGCCGTCATCGCCGTCGGCTTCGTCGCCGCTTTCATTTCCGCGATCGTCGTCGTGCGCTGGCTGGTGAACTTCATCAGCCGCCACAGCTTCGTGGTCTTCGGCTGGTACCGCATCGTCTTCGGCGCGGTCCTCGCGGTCTATTTCCTCAGCCGCTGAAAACCGATCCCGATTTGACACGGTTTGTTAACCCTACCAAGGGGTTAGCAAACCGCTTCGCTTAATTCTCCATTAGCCCTTTTGCCTTATTCATCGGTACAGCGTCTTTTGTGGCCGGACGGATATGGCGGATTCGATCAATCGAGTTTCGAGCGGACGCGGACCTGCGAAGGTCGCGGACAGCTGGACCGACTCTGCCGATTACCCCGGCGGCGCCGGCGACTTCACGATCAATCCATTCACCTTGCGCTTCCGCCAGGCCGAGCTGGAAGATTCCTACGGCCGGCGCAACTTCGATCGCCAGATCGGGCTGACCCGCTTTTCGATCGTCATGGGCGCGATGATCTTCGCTGTCTACAGCCTGCTCGACCCCTATATCATCCCGGACGTTCTCTATAAGGCCTGGTTCATCCGCTTCGGGGTCGCCTGCCCACTCCTGCTCGGACTTGCGGCCCTGACCTATGCCCCCTGGTTCAACTACAGACACCAGGCGTTCCTCTCGCTTTCGATGGCCATCCCCGGCCTCAGCGTTGTGGCGATGATCGCGCTTGCTTCCGCACCCGGCAGCCAACTCTATTATGGCGGCCTCATCATCATCATCGGCTATAGCAATTGCCTGTGGCGGCTCAGCTATCTTTATTCGACCGCCATCTCGCTGGGAACCTTCGCCTGCTATGAGCTGGTGGTGTTCTTCGTCAATCCGATGCCGAGCACCATCCTCATCAACAACAACGCGTTCCTCGCCTTCGCCGTCGGCGTGAGCGTCTTCGTCAACTACATTCAGGAATATCAGCTCCGCCGCAGCTTCGTGGACAACGAGTACCTGCGCCGCGAGCGCATTCGTTCGGAGCGCCTGCTCAGCCGGTCGGAAGCGGCGAACCGCGCGAAGAACGACTTCCTCGCCATCATGAGCCACGAGCTCAGGACGCCGCTCAACGCGATCATCGGTTTCTCGGAAATCATCGCCAATCAGATGTTCGGTCCGGTCGGCCAGCCGAAATATGCCGACTACGCCGGCGACATCCGCGCCAGCGGCACGCATCTCCTGAGCATCATCAACGACATTCTCGACATCTCGAAGGCCGAAGCCGGCAAGCTGATGCTCGAAGAGGAACCGATCGATCCCGTCGAGTCGCTCAACCGCGCCATGCGCATGTTCCGCCAGCGCGCGTCCGAGCTCGGTGTCGAACTCTCCTTCCGCGTTCGCGACGACATCCCCTGGATCATCGCCGATCCGCGCCTTTTCAATCAGGTGGCGATCAATCTCACCTCGAATGCGCTCAAGTTCACGCCGGAAGGTGGACACGTCTGGATCGAGATCGGTCTCGACGGTCAGGGAAATCTGACGCTCAGCATCCGCGACACCGGCATCGGCATCAAGAAAGCCGATATTCTGCGCATCTTCGAACCTTTCGTGCAGGTCGAGAACGCGATGTCCCGCACCCACCAGGGCACGGGTCTCGGCCTTCCGCTCGTTCGCAAGATCATGAGCCTGCATGGCGGCACCGTCGAACTCGACAGCACCGTGGGCGAAGGCACGACGATCACGGCAACGTTTCCGAAGAGCCGCTTTGTCGCCCCCGATCCGGTCGATGAACTGCGCTGGAACGTACGCTGACGAAACGCGTAAGCGTCAGGCCGGCTTGTCCGCCACCATCAGATAGACGCACTTCGTGGCATCTTCCTCGATCGTCACATTGGTGACGTCGAGCCCCTCGATCATCGCCCGCATGTCGTCCTCGGTGCGGTAGATCAGGCTCCAGTCGGTGACGAACTCGAGCGGCCACTGACAGGTCTCTCGCCCCTGCTTCACATTGGCGATGATGAGCTTACCGCCCGGCGCGACCTGATCGTAGAGATCGTGCGCGAGAGCCTTGGCGCGGCGGTGCGACAGATAATCGAACAGGCCGAGGCTGTAGAGCACATCCTGCGGCGGCAGTGTCCGGAACAGCGCGCCGGCTTTCAGAAGCTGCGCGAAGGATGCCTGCAGGCACTGGATCTTCGCGCGGCCCGCATGGCGCGTCACCTCGCGGTAGCCATGCTCATAGGCGTGGCTGAGCGCGCGCTGGTCCTGGTCGATCAGCGTGAAATTGACCGGCCGCGGCAACCGTTCGATACGCAGATAGTCATAGACCTCATAGGCCGAACCGCAGCCGAGATTGGCAATGTTGATCGGCTTGTCGCTCGGAGCGGCGGCGATCGTTTCGGCCAGGACTTTCTGCGTCATGCGCAGCCGTGTCCCTACGCAGGCGCCCGTCTCGATGCCGATGCGATGCAGCAGTTTCTCGTAAGGCGTACCGCCGACGCGCTTCCACTCATAGACATAGTTCATGATCTGATAGTCGCCCGGATAGCCGAGCGGCTTTTCATAGCAACGCCGCATGACCGCGCCAGGCATGAAGTCCGGCGTCAGCACACGTTCCGCATAGCGCTTGTGGCGCGCGAGCGTCGCCGGGTCTTTCCACACCGGCTCGAGAATGTCGCTGCCGCGATACCAGAGATCCTTCCACTGCGGAACGATACGGTCCTCGCAGGCGATCAGGGCTTCGAGAAGCTTGTCGTCGCGCTCTTCGCCCGTGGCGGTCAGGCGCGCTTCATAGGCTTCGAGAATCTGCTTGTAGGAACGGAAGAGATTGACGATCTCGGTGCAGAGCTGCGCGAATTCCGGAAGGATGCCCTCCGACGTTCCAAAGGCCGGATCCGCCAGCGCACGCGTGAGCAGAAGATTGTCGTGCTGCGTGACGATCGAGGGAAGGTCGAGATAGCCGGAGGTGAATTCCAGCGCGACGGTCGTCCGGGCACCGTGCGGCTCGACGCGGCGGATACGGCCCGCACCCTGATAGAGCCGGTCGTCGCCGATCTTCAACTCGAACGGAATTTCCGATCCGAGGCGATCGTCCCATCCGTCGGTATCGCTGCTTTGCGCCGCGATGCCGGTCATGCTGATGTTTTTGAGAGCCGCCTTTTCGCCACTGAAATACACCGCCGGAACAATCTCCTTGAAGAGATCCTCCGGTCTGTAGCGCTCCGCGCGATAAAACATGCGCCGGCCTTCGGCGCCCGTCAGTTGCTCATACGTCCGCATTTTTGGCCCAAACCCCACTACTCGAATACTGCAAGTAAGGAATCATAAACCTTAAGAAAATGCAAATTTTAGGAAATAATTAACTATAAAAGCAGAGAGCATTCTTCTTTTTTGGTAAACGCCGTCGATCA
>CAISYL010000106.1 GCA_903889655.1 uncultured Alphaproteobacteria bacterium
AGATCGACGGCATCGGCTTCTGGACCGGAACACGCCTGGCGCAGTCAGGCCTCGCGCTTACCGAAAATGCGGCGGGACCGCTGATCGATCTTCTCGACGCGACCGACGACATCGTCTTCAAAAGCGATGCCCTTGCCGCGACCGTGGGGCGGAACGAAGACCCGGCGGCCGGCGTGTTGAGCGTCCGCGTCACCGACAATCCAAGACGTTACCTCTTGCTGTTCCGCGGAGAGGAGCGCCGCGTAATCCGTTGGGGGCAAGCCGACGGCGACGATCCCTCCTCGGTGCGCGAAGAGATCGTCGACGGCCGGTCGGCGTCCTGGACCGACAGGGACGTCGATCTCGCCTATGCGCTGCGTGGACGGCTTCTGAAGACGATGCTGCGGCGGAAAAACGTGGTCGAACAAGAAAGTTCGGCCCGCCTCAGCCGGCAGGAAATCGTGATCGTGGAACTCAATCACCGCGTAAAGAACCTGCTTGCGGTGTTCCAGTCGCTGGTGATGAAGACCGGACAGACAGCGTCGACGCTCGAAGAGTTTAGGCAGGCGCTCGCAGGCCGCATCCGCTCGCTGGCATTGGCGCACGACCAGATGGCGGGCGACGGTACTTCCGTCGTGCCGCTTCGGCACCTCATCGAGGCGGAGCTTGCGCCTTTCGCGACCAAAGATCATCGGGTCGTCATGGAGGGTCCGGATCTCGGGCTCGCGCCGCGCGCTCTCAGTGTGCTTGCTCTCGTCATTCACGAACTCGCCACCAATGCCGAGAAATACGGTGCCTTCAGCCGTGCATCCGGAACGCTCGCGATCCGCTGGGCGCGCACCGAAGACGGTGGGCTCGATCTCGTCTGGGAGGAAGACGGCGCCGAGCCGGTCGCCATACCGCAAAGGCGCGGTTTCGGATCCACCGTCGTCGAGCGCATGGTCCCTTTCGAGCTGAAGGGTCGCGCCGACATCCGCTATCTGGCACGCGGTCTCGTTGCGTGCTTCTTCATTCCTTCCGAATTCGTCGTCGACCGGCTTCCTCCGTCCGCAATCTCGACCTCCCGGCCTTCGCCGGCGCACGCCACGCGGAAAGTCGCGGCGCAGCGCGCGCTCGTTGTCGAGGACAACATGATCATCGCTCTCGAAGCCGAGGACATGTTCCGGCGGCTTGGATTCGAGCGTGTCGATGTCGCCGCGCACCAGCAGGATGCGGAGCGCTTCATTCGCGAAAATACCTATGACGTGGTGGCTCTCGATCTGAATCTCGGCTCATCGACCTCCCTCGCTCTTGCCGACGAGCTGCATCGCTCGGGCATTCCGTTCCTGTTCGCGACGGGCTATGGCGAAGGCGCGGCTTTGCCGGAACGGTTCGCCGGCATACCGATTGTCGCAAAACCTTATTCCGACGCCGCGCTCTTCGCGGCCCTGGCATCGCTTATCGATGGCAAAGAGCCGTCGAACTAGGCGCTTCGCCGCGCTCCGGGCAGGAACAAAAACCCTTCGCTCTCGTTGATTCCCGAGTGTTCGAAAAAACTTCGAAGGGAGACTCACACCATGAAGAATCCACTTCTTACCGGGACAGCCTTGCTGACCGTTCTTCTCCCCGCAGTTGCGTTTGCCGCGGGAGCGGCACCCGTCGCGCCGTCCGCGGGCGGTTCGATGTCGAACTCCACTTCCGCCGCAGGCCGGGCTCAGGTCGCGCCCAACGCGGACGCCGCACAAGGCGTACAGGCCGCACAGGACGTCATCACGCAATCGAACGGCCTCGCCGTGATTTCGGATAGCGCGCTCAGCGCCCGCTATCTGCGCGGTGCCTCCGTGGTCGGCAACGACAATCAAAAGCTCGGCAGCATCGACGACATCGTCTTCGACAATTCCGGCCGCGCCCAGCTTGCGCTGATCTCCGTGGGCGGCGTCGCCGGCATCGGCGGCAAGGATGTCGGCGTGAACTTCAGCGATCTGACTTTCTCCGGTACGACGGCGAAAGAAAAGACCGCGCAGCTCGGTTCGTCGGCCGACAAGCTCAAGGCCGAAACGGCCTTCGACAAGCAGAAGCTCGCTTCGGGCCAGGTGCTCGCGAGCAGCTATCTCGGCAGCAGCGTCAAGCTCGCCGCCAGCGACGACAATGGCAAGCTCTCCGACCTGATCCTCGATGAGAAAGGACAGGCGCGTTATGCGGCGATCGATTTCGGCGGCGTGCTCGGCGTCGGCAACAAGCGCGTCGCGATCGACTACTCCAAGGTCGGGCAGCCGATCAAGGACCAGCCCATTCCGTTGCAGCTTTCGAAGGCTGATCTGAACGCGGCGCCGTCCTTCGTCTATTCGAGCGACGAAACGACCTCCTCGATCCTCGGCATTGGCGGCAATTCGAGCTCGGGCTCGTCCAATGGCGAGTCGACGCCTTCGCGCTACTGACGCAGGCGCTTGACGCTCCTTATCCGCCGGTTGTCCTTTCCGGGCCACCGGCGGACGCGTCGCGAACGAGGTGCTTTTGCGATTTCCGAGGAATGGGAGAAACGGATGACGAACCCGGCATTTAACGCGGAAGCCCGCGTGGAAAAGCCCGATGTGGGCATCGACCCCAAAAGCAGGGAACGGCTCGCGCAAGGCATGGCGCAGTCGCTGGCCGACACATTTGCACTTTATGTGAAGACCCTCGGCGTGCATTGGAACGTCGTCGGGCCTTCCTTCTACGGCCTGCACAAGCTGACGGAAGCGCAATACGAGGATCTCGCCGGGGCGATCGATGCGCTCGCCGAGCGGATCAGGGCGCTCGGCTACCCGGCGCCGGCGGGCTTCAACGACTTCCGTACCCTTTCGGTCGTGAATGCCGAAAGCCGCATCGAAACCGTGGGCGAGATGCTTCAGGAGTTGATCGACGACAACGAAGTCGTGGCACGGCGCATGCGCAAGGTCTCCGATCTGGCGGCGGAGGCAGAGGACAAGTTTTCCGAAGACATGTTGATCGGCCGTATGGGTGTCCATGAAAAGAACGTCTGGATGCTCCGCGCACTGGTCACCGAATAGCGACGTCCACAGGGAAATCAGCGCACAGACGTCGATCATGAAGCCCGCCCGGTAAAAGGGCGGGCTTTTTACATTCGGGTCAGCAAGGGAGGACGCAGACGGGCGGCAATAGACCGTGTTCTGCCTAAAAAATATGCCGATCTTCCGGGGGGAGGTTCGAAGCGGACCCCGACCAGGCACGGGGGGGCACGGGGGGACGATAAATGCCGGGTCGGGGTCCTTCGGCAGCCCGCGTCAACTGGAAGCGGGTTGGCCAAAGCTCAGTTTCGAACACCTATAGAACGCTGCCCCCCGGGCTCGGTTCCATGCGTTCCAAAAAAATTATGGGCCTTTTGAATTACCGGCCGGCGGCGTTCAGATTGGGAATGGAAACGACGATCCGGGTACGGGCCGGGTCGATCTCCTGCATGCCGCCCAACTGGCGGACCAGGCCGGAAAGAAGGCTGAGCCCATTCCGCTTGGCCCCGTCCTCGGCCGTTTCCGGGAATAGCGCTTGATCTCCTTCGACGATCAGAACGGCGCCCCTGTCGGCCTTGCGCAGAATGATCCGTATCTCGCCGACCGGCGGTTGTCCGTCGCGGCGGTAGATGAGTTCGCCGATGATTTCGGTGACCAGGAAGGCGAGCGGGACCGCGATGTCTGCCGAAGCGCTCAACTCGTCCGCCTGGACGATCAGGAGCGGCTGGTCGCCCATTTCGCGCAGGCTCTGCTCGGTCGCCGCGCAGAGGTCTCTCAGCAATGTGCTGAGCCGGACGGACCGGAGGTCGTCGCCCTGATAGAGCGCGCCATGGACCAGGCCCAGCGCCGTGACGCGGCGTTGAACTTCCGAGAAGATGGCGATCTCGGATGTGGTTTCCGCCCGGCCTCTCTGAAGGCTCATCAGGCTGTTGACGATCTGCAGATTGTTGCGGACCCGGTGGTGGACCTCGCGCGTCAGCGCCTTCTGCTGAGCCACCGCATCGAGCAGCGCCTCGTCGCGAGCGACGATGGCATCGGCCATTCGATTGAAGGTCTCGGCGAGGGATTGCACTTCGCCTGGCAGGTCGTCGATGTCGCGGATGCGGGCATGCGCGTCGCCTTCGGAATAGGCGAGAATGCTCTGCCTGATCCGGCGCAATGGACGTGTGACCAGCCGGCTGACGCCGAGCGCCGCGGTGATAAGCGCCGCAAGCCACATGAAAAGGGCCGACGCCGCATTGCTGTAGAGGAGGAAATGCGCCGCGTCGCCGATCGTCGCCACCGGAACGCCGAACAGCGCGAAGACATCGCCCGCCAGCGGCATGAGGGCATAGCGTCTTTCGATGCCATCCTGCCCGGTTGCGTCGAAGACGCCCGACATGCGGATATTCTTCTCCGTTCCGAGCGGGTCGGGCGGCAGCCAGGTATCGGCCATGGCCTGATTGGATCTCCGGGCAATCGTGCGGCCGAAGCGGTCGAGCACCACCATGGCTCCGCCCTCAGGCAGGTCGACATCCCGCATTGCATGTTCGAGCGTCGTTGACCGTATGGTCACCGTCAGTATGCCGACGACGTCGTTCGTGCCGTTGGTGAGCGGCATGGCGGCGACCACGGAAGGCTCTTCGCCCTGCGCCGTGGCCGACATGCTGATGCTGAAGGCGCGGCCCTTCGCGGCTTCGGAAAACCAGTTGGGGAACGGCGCGCGGACACTGTCCTGGTTTTCGGCCGCGGAGCAGAGCGATCCGCCGTTACGGTCGAAGATGGCGATATTCGTGAATTCCGGAAAGGCATGGAGCAATTGCACCAGCGTACCACGGCATTTGACCATGCCGCCCGGTTCGGCAAGAGGCATGGCCTCGAGAGAGATCAACAATGTTTCGGCGCGGCCGATGATTGTCTCTTCGCGGCGCAACGCGTCTTCGCCGGCGGCCACCGCTCCGGTGGCGATCTGGCTGCGATAATGCTGATAACCGAAATAGGCGTTCACCAGCGCGATCGCGCCGATCGGTAACAGCGTGAAGCTCAGAAGGAACAGCAGCCGCGCGCCCAGGGATTTGATTCCGCGCGTCATCCTCTGTCGCGCATTGTGTGCGGTCTGCGGCAAAACGTGCTGGCCCGGCGAGAGGGATGACTGGGATTTTTCGGACGTATCCAGGGCGCCACGTCCCGGCCTGCTGAAGGCCTCTGCGGATGAGGGAAGGAATTCAGAAATCAGGTTCTGGAATCTGGTCGAGTTTTCTCATCAGCTCCGCGAGATCGTCGGGGACCGGTTCCTGCACGACGTCCTGGTAGACGCGACGCAAACTCCTCCCGAGCGCTTCCCGCCGCTGCTTTGCTTCTTCTTTGTTTGGAACCATGCGAGAAGCCGAATTCGAGGAACTTCCCCGTTTCCCTTTACCTGAGGTCATATCGAGAACTCTACCGCCGCGGCGGCACTGGAGTGGAGCCACAAAACTTGCGGCGTGGATGAAACTCTTTCCCCCTTCATTGGTTCCCTATTTTAGACGCATTATGTCTGCATAAATGGGGCATCATGTCTCTCCGCCCCGGGGAAAATAAAGGAGTCTAGAAGGATATGTCGCTCGCCCACGAGCTTGGCCCTCATTTGCCCTACCTTCGGCGCTATGCGCGTGCCCTGACCGGAAGCCAGGAGCGCGGGGATGCATTCGTCCGTGCCACGCTGCTGGCCATCGTCGACAATCCGGCCTGTTTCCCTGCGAAAATCGAGGCCAGAACCGGCCTTTACAAGTTGTTTCACACCATTTGGTCGACGGTCAATATCGAGGTCGATCCGGATGGCGCGCTAGGCATAGATCCAGCCAGGGCAGCGGAAGACCGGCTTCGTCGTCTCACCCCCCAGAACCGCCAGGCGCTGTTGCTGACAGCCATGGAAGGTTTCGCCAACTCCGAAACGGCCCAGATCATCGGTGTCGACGAGGAAGCGGTCGACGATCTTCTCGAGGCGGCGCTCGCCGAAATCGACAGTCAGATTGCAACCAATGTCCTCATCATCGAGGACGAGCCGATCATCTCGATGGATCTCGAGGAGATCGTGCGTGAACTGGGACACAGTATCAGCGGGACGGCCGTAACCCATAAAGAGGCTGTTTCGGCAGCGAAACAACACAAGCCGGGTCTCGTTCTTGCCGATATTCAGCTTGCGGATGGAAGTTCCGGCATCGATGCGGTGAAGGATATATTGGGTTCAATCTCCGTCCCCGTTATCTTCATCACGGCCTTTCCGGAGCGCCTTCTGACCGGCGACCGCCCGGAGCCGACCTTTCTCATCACCAAGCCGTTCCAGCGGACGGCGGTGAAGGCGGCCATCAGCCAGGCCCTTTTTCTGAACAGCGCCGTCGCGCTCGCGAGCTGACACTTCCGGAATTGGCAATGTCGAACGAGGGTGGTGACCATATAGGTCGCCGCCCGCGGCTCGCGGCGCTCGTGTGTGTCGATGGAGCCGGAATGGAACCCGGATGGAACTCACGCGTTTCGTTCATGGACCAGTTCCGGCAGGTCCACCCGCCGCTTGGGTCGGGCGCCTCTCCATATGGGCCCGACGGAAACCCAACCACCGGACGTCGAGACGGAATCGCCAGACATTATGTTCGGGTGGGAGTGGAATAGTTGAGAGGATCATGTTGCGTCGAGATTTGCCGCAAAGGCCACGGGAGGCCAGCGCACGGGGCAGCAGTTCGCCGATCGGTCTCGGACGCTTCGTCCGGGAGGGAGGTCTATGATGCCCCTCTATAGGCGGCTCTCCTATTATTCAGAACTCGACGACGGAGATTTTGTTCAACTGAAGTCCCTCAGATTGCAGCGGCAATCCGCGAAGCGCGGCGAAGATATCATCGTGGCGGGAGAACCGCCCTCGCGCGCTTTCGTGGTGGAAGAAGGATGGGCTATCCGCTACCAGATGCTCGACGACGGACGGCGCCAGATTCTCAACGTGCTGATGCCCGGCGATATGTTCGACCTGCAGGTCTTTGTCGCAGCCGAGGCGGATCACTCGGTGATGGCGGTGACCGATATGCAATTGTCGACCGCCGCACCCGCAGAAATCCTGGCGGCGTTACACAAGTCGCACTCGCTCAGCCTCGCCTTGTGGTGGGCTGCGGTGCAGGAAGAGGCGATCCTCCGTCAGCAGATCGTACGCAACGGCCGCCGTACCGCGAGAGAACGTGTCGTTCACTTTCTGCTCGAGCTGCATCGTCGGGCCCGTATCGTCGAAGAGGGAAATCAGAACGGTTTCCATCTTCCGCTTACCCAGACTGTCATCGGCGATGCGCTTGGCCTGAGCCATATTCACGTCAATCGTGTCCTCCGACGCCTGACGCAGGATGGATATATCAAGAAAGATCGAGCGTGGATCGAGCTGATACAGCCGGAGAAGCTCATCAGCATCTGCGATTTCGATCCATCCTATCTCAATCTTGGAGCCGCGATGAAGCGCATGCGCTTTGCCGATCTTCAGGAAGACGCCTGAATGCGAAATTCCGGCCTGTGCGAAATTTCGGAAAGTCGGGTGCATTGCCTCTATCATGTTCCGCGCCGCGGACATGTCTTTGGAATGTTTGCGTCCGGACGGGGGAAGAATGAATAAAGAGGCCGACCGTCAGCCGGTGAACCATCTTTCGGACGACGAGTTCAAGACCGAACTCGCCGGGGTGATCCCGCAACTGCGCGCATTCGGGCGCAGCTTGTGCGGCAATCGCGATATGGCGGATGACCTGGTTCAGGAGACCATGCTGAAAGCCTGGGCGGCGCGGCGGCGCTTCGAGGCAGGCACCAGCATGCAGGCGTGGACGCATACCATTCTGCGCAATCTTTTCCGTTCGCAGATGCGGCGCTCGCGTTTTGTCGGCGAGTGGGATGACGCCAAGGCGGAGGAGCTGCTCTCGGCGCCGGGCGATCAGGAGCATCATATGCATCTGTCGGATCTTCAGCGCGCTCTTCTCGAGCTTCCGCCGGCTCAACGCGAAGCCTTGATTCTGGTCGGGGCGGGCGGCTTTGCCTATGAGGAGGCGGCCGAGATTTGCGGCTGTGCGATCGGCACCGTGAAGAGCCGCGTCGCGCGCGCCCGCGCCGCCGTCGAGAAGATGTTGACGGATGGCGTGATGCCGTCGCGCACCGACGAACCGCTTCAGGCGAAGACGCCGCTCAACAGTCTTCTGCAGGAAGTGGACGATCTCGCCGGCAAATGAAAGCCGGAACTCCGGGAATTGCAAAAAGGGGCCCATCGGGCCCCTTTCGCTTTTAAATGCCTTTTCCGTCTTCGCCTTAGATGGGCGGGCGCCGTCCGCGAACCACGCCAAAGACCAGACTGGCAAGGAACAGCACCAGAAAGATCACGAAGAGCGTCTGCGCGATTCCCGCCGACGTACTCGCGATGCCACCGAAGCCGAGCACGCCGGCGATGATGGCGATGATCAGAAATGTCACGGCCCATGAAAGCATGAGCGCCTCCTTTCGATTAAGCGCTGCTACGCGCAGCGCATCAGTTCTTTGCTCTTTCGGCGGAGTTGTGGATGGACTGACCGGTGTCCCTCACATCGGTGCCGGCGCCGGCGACCGTATTGCAGGCGGCGAGACCGATCGCGACGTAGCTTCCCGCCAGAACCAAAAGAGCGGCTCTCAGAAAATTCTTGTTCATCCGTCTCTCCTCTGTCTCCGGAGTTTTTCTGTCTTCGGAGTTTTGCCGGCGTCGTGTAGCCGTATGGAGATAACGGACACGATCCGATTTGTTTCCCGACGAGCGTTTTGCGCGGTGCGGAGACGGTAGGAACGAACGTCTCCACACGACGTTCAAAAATGAGGCGGACAAAAACATCTCGACATGCGGGAGATTCCAGATGGCGCAGCGGCACCCGGACAGACAAGCCCAACGGAAGGCGAGCGGCTCGGAGAAGGACAGGCAATACAGCCGCAGCGTCGATTGCGGTCAGCAGGAGACGGTCGCGGGGCATGAACGCGAAGCGATCGACTACGAACGTGAGAAGCATCAGCCGCAGGCGCGTGGCGATAAACCGAAGCGGGGCGGCGATACGCGGTGAAAAACCATGTCCAATGAGTTTGACCAAACCCAAGCCGAGTTTGACCAAACATTGAGCAGAGCGGAACTTTCGGGAGAGGGAGACGTTGATATAAACGAAGCCATTCCCCGCGGCAATTCTCCGGTGCCTCACACATCCGATCCTGATTCTTGTGCTGAGTTGAAGGAGCATGCCGCCTCAGATCCCAAGAGGACCATGTCGCTGCTTCCTTCGTCTCAGCAACTTTGCCTTTTCCTCGATGTCGATGGAACGCTGGTCGATCTCGCCGCGCGACCTGAAGACGTCTCGGTGCCGCTGGGCCTGATCGACGATCTCGTCGCGGCTGCGGACCGGGTCGGTGGCGCTCTGGCACTTATCAGCGGGCGCAGCATTGCGAGTATCGACCGTCTCTTCAAGCCGCTTCGCTTTCGCGCGGCCGGCGTTCACGGCGCCGAATTGCGCCGGGTGAATGACGGGCCGACCGAGATGGCCGAAATCGTTTCGCTGCCTGCGGATCTCCGGGCGCGGCTCTGCAATCTCGCGGATGTCTTTCCGGGCACGCTCGCCGAAGACAAGAAGGCCAGCGTTGCGCTTCACTACCGCGGCCGTCCCGACCTGCGCGACGAACTTATGCAGGCGATAGCCGCCGAACTGGTGCGTGAAGCCGATCCGACCCTCGTGGTTCTGCCCGGTCATTTCGTCTTCGATGTGAAGCGCAAGGGCTACAACAAGGGAACTGCGCTGGCGAGCTTCATGCGCATGCCGCCATTCAAGGGCCGGACGCCGCTCGTCATCGGCGACGATGTGACCGACGAATATGCCTTTCGCGCGGCGCTCAGGCTTGGCGGCTATGCATTCTCCGTGGCGCGTCAGGTGCCGGGTGTCACCGGTCTCTTCGAAAGCCCGACCGAAGTCCGCGAATGGCTGAAGCGCCAGCGGCTGGATGTGGAAGAGGCGCAAGCGCGGAAAGAAGAAGCGCCGGACTTTCTCTCCCCGGAATTAGGGGAGTTGCCGGCCAGACGGATTGCGGGAGGTTGAACGCGCGCCAGGTCCGGCGGCCCGGTGCGTAATGTGAAGACTGGCGTTGGAGGCCTTTGGTGTCACGGTTGATCGTCGTTTCGAACAGAGTCGCTGTGCCCGAACCAGGCCGCGCGAATGCCGCAGGCGGTCTTGCCGTCGCTGTGAAGGCGGCGTTGCGCGAGCGCAGCGGCATCTGGTTCGGCTGGAGCGGCAAGCTCTCGGACGAACCAGCCGCCGATCCGCAAATCACGAAGGCCGGCAACATCACTTACGCCGTAACCGATCTCACGCCCGCCGACCTGCAGGAATATTACAACGGCTTTGCGAACCGGGTTCTCTGGCCGCTGATGCATTATCGTGTCGATCTGGCCGAATTCTCGCGGTCCGATCTCTCCGGCTACATGCGCGTCAACAAGGACTTCGCCGAACATATTTCGCGTTTCCTGAAGCCCGACGATGTGGTCTGGATTCACGACTATCACCTGATGCCATTGGCGAAGTTCCTGCGTGAGAGGGGCCATCGCAACAAGATCGGCTTCTTCCTGCATATTCCTTTCCCCTCGCTTGAGATCATTCAGGCGCTGCCGCATCATCGTGAAGTGTCGGGCGCGCTGATGCATTACGATCTCGTCGGACTGCAGACCGAAAACGATCAGCATAATTTCGGCCGCTATCTGCGCTTCCTCGGCGGGCGCAACATGCAGGATCAGAACCTTTTCGAGATAGCGGGCCGCCGTCTGCGCATCGATGCCTTCCCCGTCGGTATCGAGACCGAAGCCTTCACGCGCATTGCGCGGCGGGTCGGGCGGCTCGATTTCGTGAGGGATTTCAAGAAGAGCCTCGCCGATCGCAGTCTCATCATCGGCGTCGATCGCCTCGACTATTCCAAGGGCATCAAGGAGCGCATGGATGCCTTCGAACATTTTCTAGCCGCCAATGAGGACTGGTGCGGACGCGTGACCTATCTGCAGATCACACCGAAGAGCCGTTCGGAAGTGCGCGAATATGCGGAGATGGAGCGGGCGACGAGCGAGAAGGCTGGAAGCGTCAACGGCGACTACGGCGATGCGATCTGGACGCCGATCCGCTATGTCAACCGGAGCTATGCGCGGCCCGCGCTGGCGGGGCTTTACCGTGTCGCTCGCGTCGGCCTCGTCACGCCACTACGCGATGGAATGAATCTCGTCGCCAAGGAATATGTAGCGGCGCAGGACGCGGCCGATCCGGGCGTGCTGGTCCTGTCGCAATTCGCCGGTGCGGCATTCGAGCTTGCCGACGGCGCGCTGTTGGTCAATCCGCATGAGGCGGAAGGCGTCGCCGCCGCCCTGAAGCGCGCCCTCGAAATGCCGCTCGCCGAACGGCGCGATCGCTATCAGCGGATGATTTCGGTCATCAAGGCCAATGACATCGATCACTGGGCCAATGACTTCCTCTCGAAGCTATCGAGCAGCGACGAATATGTGCTGCCGACCGATCTTTCGGGAACACCGACGGTGGTCGCGCGCCGCAGCCTGCGTGCAACCACCAATTCCCCTCGCATCTGACGGCGCGGAGGTCGTTTTCGGGACCCTTCATCCCGGAGCGCCGACCTGCTATAGGCTTTCGGCATATGAAGTCGTGCGGGGATGCGAGGCGCGTGCGCCTCGCGGTCCGGGGAGAGCCCAGTGGAAGGTCAGATGGAAGTCCGAATGATTGCCGATGAGCCCGCCTGGCCGCGCGCCCGTGTGATGTCGTGGATCTATGGGGGCGGGGGCGTTCTGGCATTCGCGCTGCTGTTGCGCTATGCGCTGATCGAGCCGCACACCATCGGAATTGCCTGCGCCGCGGAACAGGTGCCCTGGTGGTGCGTCGCGCGGCAGGGCGTCGTCTGGTTTCACATCGGCTGGGTCTGGGGGGCGCTCG